>NZ_DAINOE010000077.1:0-15299 GCF_036735525.1 Arsukibacterium sp.
AACCGCATTGAGTTCCTTCGTTTTGGTGATCTACTGTTTGGAACAGTTATTTAGTTAGAGGTAATGTTTTATGTGTCGACTATGTTGGCTGTTTCTGCTTGCAGTTAGCCCGGGCCTGTCAGCTGAAAGCCTGCGGGCCGTGGTTAGCGAAACCAATATTCCACCTTTTGTCATGTCTAAAGAGGATCAATTATCTGGCGGTCTGGTGCTTGATACCGTGGCTGAGGTGGCAAAACAATTGCAGCTGCCGTTAGAGGTAGACGCTATCCCACGCGGCCGCACTGAAGCCTGGCTAAACTCAGGTCAGGCTGATATTTGGTGTTTTACCAATCCTGCATGGGTAAAAGATCCACAAACGCTGATATGGTCTGACGTTATGTACAGCAATATCGAGCTACTGGTGCGACTAGAGTCTAGTCATCCCATTAACACCGTATTAGATTTACACGGCAAAACCATAGGCACTTCCCGCGGTTTTCGCTACCCGGAACTCGACCCTGTATTTGCAGCTGGCTTTGCGCGGCGTGATGATGCAATAAGCCTCAGTCAGAATTTACAACGTTTAAAACAAGTTAGAGTTGACGTGGTGGTTGCCGATAGCATTACTTTTAATTACTACCTTAAATCCAGTCAGCAAACAGAATCAGCAGTACCTATAGTTGCCGACCCAATGTGGACAGCTGCCATCAATAATTACTGCGCAGTTAGCTCTCAAGACCCACAAAAAGCACAACTTATTTTGCAGGCCTTAACTAGAATTGCTGAACAACAGATGACAAGCTGGTTAGCGGCTTACCAGTAAGCTGTTACTTATCAGACCACTGTTTTGTTATCGTAAAATCAGCAGCGAGCATTTTGCCCGGCTCATCATGGCAGTAGTGGTACTGCCGACAATAAACTGCCGGATACGGGAATGGCCGTACGCACCCATTACCATCAAATCAATATGATGCTCTTGCTGGTATTGGTTGAGCACCTCTTCCGGCTCACCGCTGACAATAGCCACCTTAGTCTCAAAGCCGGCATTACGCAGTATCTGTGCTGCTTTAGCCATTTGCTGTTGTGCCGCCTCAACATTGGCACCGGCCATCACTAAATGCACAGGTAAGCCTTTACACATCGGGCTGGATGCCAGCATTTCTAAGCCTTTTAACGCCGTAGCGCTGCCATCATAGGCCAGCATTATGCGTTGCGGTTCTTTATAACGTTGCTGTGTCAGCAGTATTGGCTTTTGTACGCTACGGATCACCTGCTCGACGTGCAGCCCCAGATGGCCATGTGCTTCAGCACTGCTGTAACCCCGCTTGCCCATCACCAGTAAACGGGTTTCTGGCTGTAATTCCACCAGAGTATCTACCAGGGTGCCATGGCGTAAACGTTCATCCACCTCTGCTACCCCAGCCTGTTCGGCGCGACTTTTTGCTGCATCCAGCATTAAGCGACCGCGTTCCATCGCCAGCTTGCTGTGCTTCTCATCCAGCTCGGCCAGTTGTTGCAACAACACCTCCTGTGAACCCAGGCCAATGCTGCCGCTTAAATCCGGCGTGTGGGTGTGCTGCGCTTTATCCAGCACATGCACCACAGTCATAGCGACAGATAAACGTTTAGCTGCCCACACTGCATAATCACAAACGGCTTCGGTATAGGGTGAAGCATCAATACAGGCCAGTACTTTAATCGTCATTAATGAATTCTCTTATTATCTAAAATTTTTTATTACTTGAAATCTTTAACTTTTATATCAATGCTGCTCGTGCAATGCAAAATTGCTTTGATGAAAAGCTTAAACCGGCAAACCATCACGGAAAAACTGTACCCCACCACAGTGGCTACAGGCCAGCAGCTCTGCCGGGTGAGTATAATCTATGGTGTGTTGACACTGCTGGCAGCAATAACGGCCCATACCGACAATTTCGCCCTGATAATAGACGCCCTTATGCTTAAAATCTTCCAGTAATTCGCTCCACTCCACCAGTGTTCGATCGGTAATTAAACTGATTTCCTGCCATAGTGCTTCAGGCCAAAAAGACGGCGTTTCATCGGCTTCTGCTGATTGGCGTTTAAAGGTTTCCAGAAACAGCTGGGTTTCGTAAGCACTGAGCTCTTTGCCAGCTTTTAAGTAGGCTTTTAAGGTGGCGGACAACTGTAATAAATTATCAACTTGCTGCTGCTCAGCCTGCTGTAATGCCTGAGTTAAATTGTTCAGCCACTGCTGGTATTTTTGCTTAAATTCGGCCATCAAGTTTACCTCATGTTCATTGAGCCCCTAAAAGCAGTATAGACAACAGCGCTGCTTATTGTTGTCATATCCGCTCTGGGGTATGCTATAGCCACTTTTCCCGGCCTTGCCGGCCCTGCCTGAACTTTATCGTGGATGATGTAAATGCAACAACAATATGACCCGCAGCAGATAGAAACCGCTTTGCAACAACAGTGGCAAGACACTAACGCCTTTAAGGTGACAGAAGATACCAGCAAAGAAAAGTTTTACTGCCTGTCTATGTTCCCCTACCCCAGTGGTCGGCTGCATATGGGCCATGTGCGTAACTATACTATTGGTGATGTCGTCAGCCGTTTTCAACGGATGCAGGGCAAAAATGTGATGCAACCCATGGGGTGGGATGCCTTTGGCTTGCCGGCTGAAAACGCCGCTATTAACCATAAAACCGCCCCCGCCAAGTGGACTTACGCCAATATCGATTACATGAAAACCCAGCTGAAACGGCTGGGCTTTGGCTATGATTGGGATCGCGAAGTAGCGACCTGTAAGCCTGATTACTATCGCTGGGAACAGTGGTTTTTTACCAAACTGTACGAAAAAGGCCTGGTCTATAAAAAAATGGCCACGGTAAACTGGGATCCTATTGATCAATGCGTACTGGCTAATGAGCAAGTCATTGACGGTCGTGGCTGGCGCTCAGGCGCCCTGGTAGAGCAGCGCGAACTGGCGCAATGGTTTATTAAAATTACTGATTATGCAGAAGAACTACTGGCCGATTTAGAGCAGCTAACCGACTGGCCAGAGCAAGTACGGACCATGCAAAAAAACTGGATTGGCCGCTCACAGGGGGTCAATATCCGTTTTGATATTGACGGCCAGTCTACAGAAGTAGAAGTCTATACTACCCGCACAGATACACTGTTTGGTGTCACTTATTTAGCCGTGGCTGCCCAGCACCCGCTAGCGCAACAGGCTGCTGCCAGCAATCCGCAACTTGCTACCTTTATTGAAGACTGCAAAGGCGGAAAAATGGCCGAAGCTGATCTGGCCACCATGGAGAAAAAAGGCTGTGCCACCGGCATTTTTGCGGTGCATCCGTTAACCGGCGAGCAATTGCCGGTGTGGGTGGCCAACTTTGTATTAATGGATTACGGTTCTGGCGCTGTGATGGCGGTACCAGGTCATGATCAGCGTGATTACGAATTTGCCAGCAAGTATGCGCTGCCAATCAAACAAGTGGTCGCCGCCAACGAGGGCGCAGCGGCGGATTTAAGCCTGGCCGCATACACCGAAAAAGGCAGATTAATTAACTCAGGTGCTTTTGATGGCCTGGATTTTGAACAAGCCTTTAAGGCTATTGCTGACAAACTGGCCAGCCTGGGTAAAGGCGAAGTGAAAGTGAATTATCGCTTACGCGATTGGGGCGTGTCCCGTCAGCGTTACTGGGGTACCCCTATCCCGATGTTAAATCTGCCGGATGGCTCTGTAGTGCCGGTGCCTGAACAGCAATTACCGGTGATTTTACCCGAAGACGTGGTAATGGATGGCGTAACCTCGCCGATTAAAGCCGATGCCAACTGGGCGAAAACAGAATACAACGGCGCTGAAGCCTTTCATGAAACCGACACCTTTGACACCTTTATGGAGTCCAGTTGGTACTATGCCCGTTATTGCAGCCCGGATCATGACACAGCCATGCTGGATCCGGCCAAAGCTAATTACTGGTTACCGGTCGATCAATATATCGGCGGTATTGAACACGCTATTTTGCACCTGCTGTATGCGCGTTTTTTCCATAAGCTGTTGCGTGATGTCGGCCTGGTACAATGCGATGAACCCTTTAAGCGTTTATTGTGTCAGGGCATGGTTTTGGCAGAAACCTTCTACCGGGATACCGACAATGGCGGCAAAGAGTGGTTTTCGCCACAGGATGTCAGCATTGAACGCGACGACAAGGGCCGTATCAGTCAGGCGATGTTAAACCGCGACGGCAAGCCGGTGCAGTCAGCCGGAATGAGCAAGATGTCAAAGTCGAAAAACAATGGCATCGACCCGCAGCAGGTTATCGAACAGTATGGCGCTGATACAGTGCGGCTGTTTATGATGTTTACCGCGCCACCAGAGCAAACTCTGGAATGGTCTGATTCAGCAGTGGAAGGCGCGCACCGCTTTATCAAGCGCGTGTACAGTTTAATCAACGATATGTTGGCGTCGGGTGAGCCGGGCCCACTTGAGTTGTCTGAGCTGAATGACGCCCAAAAGCTGTTAAGACGCGAGCTGCATAAAACCATCAGCAAAGTTACCGACGATATCGGCCGGCGTTATACCTTTAACACCGCTATTGCCGCCATTATGGAGCTGAGCAACAAGCTGCAAAAAGCCAGCCTGGATACGCCATTAGACCGTGCGGTGATGCGCGAAGCCTGCACGGCCTTGCTGCAACTGCTAAACCCCATCACGCCACATGTGGCGCAGTACTTATGGTCGCAATTAGGCCAAAACCAGAGCATTGAGCAGACCCCTTGGCCAGTCGCCGATGCCAGCGCTATGGTCGAAGACGAAAAACTGGTGGTGGTGCAAATTAACGGAAAATTGCGCGGTAAGGTCACCGTGGCCGCCGATGCTACCGAGCAGCAGGTGCTCGCCAGTGCCCGCTTAGATGAAAACGTACAACGCTATCTTGAGGGAGTGACCCTGCGTAAAGTCATCTATGTCCCAGGCAAGTTACTCAATCTGGTGGTGGGCTAAGATGCGATGGTTAGCGCTGCTGTTATGCTGCAGCCTGCTTAGCGGCTGCGGCTTTCACCTGCGCGGCAATTTACCGCTAAGCCAGTTTTCGGCTATTCACGTGCAAAGCGAAGCGCATTCTGAACTGTCAAGATTGCTTACACAACGTTTGCAACAAAACCAGGTTGAGCTGCTTAGCGCACCAAGGCAAGATGCGCCTATGCTGGAGCTTATCAGCGATACGCTGGAGCGTCGAACCTTGTCGTTGTTTGCTAATGGTCAGGTGGCAGAATACGAACTGATTTATAAAGTGCAGTACCGGCTTACCATGCCAGAAGCACCGCCACAGTTTTATCAGTTTGAGCTGTATCGCGATTATCAGGACGACCCCAACCAGGCGCTGGCCAAAGCCCGCGAGTTAGATTTGCTGTTGGCTGAGTTGCGCCAACAAGCTGCCAACCGCATGATACGGCAACTAGGCCGTTTAAAATAATGCAAAAGCTTTACGCCAATCAGCTGGAGCAGCATCTGCAACAAGGCGTTGCTCCCTGTTACCTGCTGTTTGGTGAAGAGCCGCTGCAAAAACTCGAAGCGCTCAGTGCCATCCGCCAGGCCGCTAAACAACAAGGGTATGCCGAGCGCATCAGTTTAACGGCAGATACGCAATTTGATTTTGCCGAGTTGTTCAATGAACTCAGCGCCATGTCACTATTTGCCGAACGACGCCTTATAGAACTGGAGCTGGCGCAGACCAAGCCGGGAGCGGCGGTAAATGAACAGCTGAAAAAACTGGCAAAAACCTTAACACCCGACATTATCTTATTAGTGCATGGCGAACGTAGCCATGCCGAAGTCAGTAAACTTAGCTGGTTTAAACAACTCGAGCCTCATGCAGTACAAGTCCCCATTTATCCGCTGGATGAGCGCCTGCAACGCCAGTGGCTGCAGCAACGTGCCAAGCAGCTGCAACTCCAACTGACCAGCGACGCCAGTGCCATGTTATTACAACATTGTGCCGGTAATTTACTGGCCGCCCGCCAGGAGCTGACCAAGTTACAACTGAGCTTTGAGCAACAACTGATTGATGCCGATACCCTGAGCGGTTTTTTGGCCGATCATTCCAGTTTTAATGTGTTTCAACTGGTAGATGCGCTGCTGCAAGGTCAGGGTGATGAAGCGCTACACCGGCTGGACAGGCTACTGCAGCAAGACACTGAGCCGGTTATGATTGCCTGGCAACTGCAAAAAGAAGTGTTGCAGCTGCGCCAGTTACAAGCGGCCGGCAATGATATTAACGCCAGCTTTAAACAAATGGCCATCTGGCCGAAACGACAGCCGCTGTATCGGCAGGCATTACAGCGCTTATCATTGCGTTGGCTCGACTATTTATTACAAGAGTTAGCGGCCTTCGACCGCTTATACAAAACCGGGCAACTAGGGCAATTGCCCTTGGCATTGGCTCATCTGTGTTGTCTGTTTTGCCAGAGGGTGCCGGCCAGCTTTGGCTTACAGCAGTGGCAACATGACTGAACTTACCGGTATTTATGGCGGCACCTTCGATCCTGTTCATCATGGGCATCTGGCCTGTGCCCGTTATGTACTGGCCCATTGTCCGCTGCAAGCGATCAGACTGATGCCCTGCCATTTACCACCCCATCGTGCCAGCCCCGGGGTCAGTGCAGCTCATCGCGCGGCCATGGTAAAACTGGCCATTGCCAATGAACCACAGATGCAGCTGGAGTTATCCGAGCTTGAACGTAACAGCCCCTCCTATACCGTTGATAGCTTGCAGCATTTGCGTGCGCAAGGGCTAAAGCGACTGGCTTTTATTATCGGCATGGATTCACTGCACTATTTTACCCAATGGCACCAGTGGCAACAGATTTTGCAGCAAGCCCATCTTATTGTCTGTCAGCGCAGTGGCTACAGCGCTACTAAAGGTGATGCGCCAGCTTTACTGGAACGCTATGGCATCAGTATTGAAGCCATGCAACAGCAGCCTCACGGCGGTATAGTACTGCTCGATAACCCCGACTTTGCCGGTCAGGCCAGCAGCTTGCGCCAGCAATTAGCGGATGGGCAAACCGAGATACCGTTAATTGCGCCAGCAGTACTGAACTATATTCAACAACACAGACTCTATACAGCTTGTAGTTAATGCACAAGGCTATCAGCGTCAGCAAACTGTGCTAAAATGCCCTCTTTTTAGTGCAACGAGGATTAAGGGTGCAAACACAACAACTGGTCGATTTTATTACCGATAAACTCGACGATATAAAAGGTCGCGATATCGTAACCATAGATGTACGTGGTAAGTCCAGCGTTACTGAGTTTATGATTGTTTGCTCTGGCACCTCTAACCGCCATACCAAATCTGTTGCCGGTTATGTAGCTAACGAAATAAAAAAACAGGGCATCCAACCACTGGGCATTGAAGGCGAAACCACTGGTGAATGGGTGTTACTGGATCTGGGTGAAGTCATAGTGCATGTGATGCTGGAAGAAAGCCGCAGCTTCTATCAATTAGAAAAACTCTGGAGTGCCTGATACGCAATGAAGTTGCTGCTAGTGGCCGTTGGCACCAAGATGCCGGCCTGGGTTCAACAAGGCTTCGACGAATATGCCCGGCGTTTCCCGCGCGACCTGCCGTTTGAACTGATTGAAATACCCGCCGGCAAGCGCGGCAAAAACGCAGACATTAAACGTATTTTAGAGCAAGAAGGCGAGAAAATGCTTGCCGCAGTGCCTAAGGGCAGCCGCATAGTGACATTGGAAGTGACGGGTGATAACTGGAGCAGCCCGCAACTGGCCAACAAACTGACCAGTTGGCAACAAGATGGTCGCGATATTTGTTTGTTAATCGGGGGGCCAGAAGGCCTGGCGCCAGCCTGCATTGCAGCCAGTGAAGCAAAGTGGTCGTTATCGGCGCTAACCCTGCCGCACCCTATGGTGCGGGTGGTGCTGGCAGAAGCACTGTACCGGGCATGGAGCATCAGTACTAACCATCCTTATCATCGCGAGTAGTCATGCTTAAAAAACGCGAAGCCATGCAGGATTTTGCCGCCGAAACCCGGATGTTAAACAGCCGGGCAGTGCTGGTTATGTTGATAGTAATATTGCTGTTTGGCGTGATCATTCTCAACCAGTATCATCTGCAAATCCGCTCTTATCAGGATTACCAAACGCGCTCTGAGGGCAACCGTATTAAAGTGGTGCCGCTGGCACCTAATCGTGGCTTAATTACCGATCGCAATGGTATTTTGCTGGCGGAGAACCGGCCAGTGTTTTCATTGGAACTGGTACCTGAGCAAATCAGCAATATGACAGACACCCTGACTCAGCTGGCGGAATTAATCGATATCAGCCAGGAGCAGCAAACCAGTTTTTTACGCGAAGTACGCCAGCAGCGCCGTTTTAATGCTATTGCCTTAAAAGAGCAGCTAAACGATGAAGAAGTTGCCATTATCTCAGTTAACCTGCACCGCCTGGCTGGGGTGAGTATTGAAGCACGCCTTAGTCGCCATTATCCGTTTCAGGATTTATTTACCCATGCACTGGGTTACATTGGTCGCATTAACACCACCGAGCTTGGCCGGCTGGATCAAAGTGGTCAACTGGCTAATTATGCTGCAAGTCGGGATATCGGAAAAATTGGCCTGGAACGGTTTTATGAAACCGAGCTACACGGCACCATGGGCTATCAGGAAGTAGAAGTGAATAACCGTGGCCGGGTAATCAGGGTGTTACGTTCTGTCCCTGCTAACTCAGGTAAAAATATTCAATTGCATTTAGATGTCGGTCTGCAGCTGACCGCGCAGCAAATACTGAAAGATCAGCGTGGTGCTATAGTGGCACTGGACCCCAGAGACGGCGCAGTATTAGCTTTTTACAGTAACCCCAGCTACGACCCTAACCTTTTTGTGCATGGTATTAGCAGTACGAATTATAATGCACTCTTGCATTCGGCCAACAGGCCTTTAGTCAATCGTGTTACCCAGGGTATCTATCCGCCGGCGTCAACAGTAAAACCACATATAGCCTTACTCGGGCTGGAAAGCAAAACCATAGACAGTAGCACCCGTATCTGGGACCCGGGCTATTTTCAACTGCCTAATGTTGAGCACCGCTACCGCGACTGGAAACGCTGGGGCCATGGCTGGGTCAATGTTTATAACGCGGTAATAGAGAGTTGCGATACATTTTTCTATGATATGGGCGTCAAGCTCGGTATAGATCGTATTTCAGAATACATGACAGCCCTGGGCTTTGGCCAACGCAGTGGCATCGATATTTTAGAAGAAAGCAACACCAACATGCCGTCGCGGGGCTGGAAGCGTGCCCGCCATAATCAGCCCTGGTACCACGGTGATACAGTGGCGATTAGCATTGGTCAGGGCTACTGGACAACAACCCCACTGCAATTAGCCACCACCACAGCAGTACTGGTTAATAAAGGGTTATTACCGACTCCGCATCTAGCCAACCGGTTAAGCGACGATAATGAAGAAATTATAGTTAGCGGCGACTTGCAACCCACAGTCGAGGTGCAGGATCCGCGTAACTGGCAAATTATTTTAGACACCATGCGCCAGACGGTCAGCACGCCGCAGGGTACCGCTTTTACGGCGTTTCGTAACGCACCATATCAATCTGCCGGTAAAACCGGTACTGCTCAGGTAGTCGCTATTGCGCAGGATGCTAAATATGATGCAGAAACTACTTACGAGCGGCACCGTGACAATGCTATGTACGTCGGTTACGCGCCTTATGATAAGCCAACCATCGTAGTAGTGGTTGCCGTTGAAAACGTCATTGGCGGCGGTGGCAGTGTGGCAGCATCTATGGCTCGCCAGTTACTGGATTATTATTTCTCTGCCGGAGTAAATGCTGAAGATGAATAGTTTTGAGCAGCATAGTCGCCAGAGCCGGCTGGCTTTTTTTCATATTGATACGCCGTTATTACTGGGTTTACTGTCATTAATTGGCTTTGGTTTAATGGTGCTCTACAGCGCGTCAGGCCAAAGTGAAGCCATGATCAAGGCACAATTAGTCAGGTTGGGGCTGGCGTTAGCCGTCATGGTGGTCTTTGCCCAAATCAGCCCCGCTACCTTTAAACGCTGGTCGATGCCACTGTTTATTGTTGGCTTACTAATGTTGGTCGCCGTATTATTATTTGGTCATGTTGGTAAAGGCGCGCAACGCTGGCTTGATCTGGGCTTTATGAAGTTTCAGCCGTCAGAAATTATGAAGCTGGCTGTACCTATGACTGTTGCCTGGTTTATCTCCAGAAAGCCGTTACCGCCACGCATGCTGCCATTGCTGTTTGGTTTCTTCATGTGCGCAATCCCCACCCTGTTAATTGCCAATCAGCCTGATCTGGGCACAGCCCTGCTCATTGCTGTCGCCGGCGTCGTGGTGTTATTTATGGCGGGCATGAGCTGGCGCTTAATCAGCTTGATTGCTGTGATGCTGACAGCCTTTGCACCAGTGATGTGGTTTTTTCTGATGCGCGATTATCAACGCCAGCGGGTGTTGACCTTTTTAAATGCAGAAAGCGATCCGCTGGGTGCGGGTTACCATATTATCCAGTCTAAAATTGCTATTGGCTCAGGCGGCTTGCAGGGCAAAGGTTGGTTACAAGGCACACAATCACAGCTGGAATTTTTACCCGAGCGCCATACCGATTTTATTTTTGCGGTACTCAGTGAAGAATTTGGTTTAGTCGGTGTCTTACTGCTGTTGGCTATCTACTTGTTTATTATCGGCCGGGGCTTGCTTATCGCCTCCCGGGCACAGGATAATTACAGCAAATTAGTGGCTGCCAGCTTTACCATGACCTTTTTTGTGTATTGCTTTGTTAATATCGGCATGGTTTCAGGCTTATTACCCGTGGTAGGAGTCCCCTTACCCCTGGTCAGTTTTGGTGGTACCTCTATGGTTACGCTGATGGCGGCCTTTGGTATTATGATGTCAATTAGTACTCACAAAAGAATGTTAGCGAATTGATGAAGACCCTGGTTAAAAGCGGTCTGCTGAGCATAGTGCTGATACTGACTGCATGTAGCAGTAAACCCACACCGCCGGTAAGCCAGCACCCGATCCCGAATGCCGGTCGTTACCAGCAGGATGTTGACAGCATCCCTGATCGTCAGCCCACTATGCTGGAGATGGTTGATCCAGAGCCGAAAGCCGAGCAGTTAAGCCGTGGTGGTAATAACCCATATCAGATATTTGGCCAACATTATATTCCGCTGCGTGATTTAACCGAATTTAACGAGATTGGTATTGCCTCCTGGTATGGCAATAAGTTTCATGGTCATCTGACGTCAAATGGTGAAGTCTATAATATGTTTGCCATGACGGCCGCACATAAGACCCTGCCGCTACCGTCTTATGTCAGAGTCACCAACCTTGAGAACCAGCAAACTGCCATCGTTCGGGTAAATGATCGTGGCCCTTTTCACCGTGACAGAGTCATTGATCTATCCTATTCTGCCGCAGCAAAAATTGGCATGCTGCAGCAAGGTACAGCCAGGGTTAAGCTTGAACTGCTAACCTCTCCAGCTATGTTGGCCGCCTTGCCTCCGGCGCAGTGCTACATCCAGATTTTTGCCAGCCGTGAGCAGCAAAGAGCACGGGAATTAGGCCAACAAGTAAATCAGCGCTGGTCTATGCCAATAGAAATACGTGCAGCCGATGGTGTGTATCGTTTACTGGTTGGCCCTGCCAGTAGTAGCAAGCAAGCCGGGCAATGGCTTAACCGCTTAAAAGCCGACAGCTACCCGCAAGCCTATTTTTTTGATAGTCAGGCCTGTAGCTGATATCTTTAACCCTAATATGTCACGCTGGTGAAGGCTTAGTACTTTACTCAGTTGCTAAACCAGCTTTTTAACTAAGAACGGTCCTCATGAAATTTTACTTTGTACCTACATTCATTATTAGTCTCGTGATGTTCTGCAGCTCATTACAGGCGCAAACGGTGACACCACAGGCACCTGAAGTGGCTGCTCGTGGCCATATTTTATTAGATTATGATACCGGCACAGTATTATCTGAACATAATGCCGATATGTCGCTGGCCCCCGCCAGCCTGACTAAAATGATGACCATTTACGTCATTGGTTTGGAAATGAAAAACGGTAACATCAGTGATGATGACATCGTTACTGTCAGTGAACAAGCCTGGGCCCGAAACTTTCCGGGTTCATCACTAATGTTTATTGAGGTCGGCACTAAGGTCTCCGTCGCTGATTTAAACCGCGGCATTATGGTGCAATCGGGCAATGATGCCTGTGTCGCCATGGCCGAGCATATTGCCGGCAGTGAAAGCGCCTTCGTCGATTTAATGAATGCCCATGCGCAAAGACTGGGCATGCATAGTACGCGCTTTGGAAACAGCCACGGCTTACCAGCAGCAGAGCAATACACCACACCACGGGATATGGCAATCCTGGCTTCCGCGTTAATTCGAGATGTGCCGGATTTGTATGCTATCTATTCTGAGCGTGAATTTACTTACAATGGTATTCGTCAATACAATCGGAATTCCCTGTTATGGGATCGCAGCCTCGAAGTTGACGGTATTAAAACCGGTTTTACCAGTGAAGCTGGCTATAGCCTCATCACCTCTGCCACCCGTGAAGGCATGCGTTTGGTGTCAGTGGTGATGGGTACTGCCAGTGAGCGGGTCAGAGCGGCGGAAAATAAAAAATTACTGACTTATGGCTTTCGCTTTTTTGAAACCTTCTCGCCATATCAGCCAGGCGAAAAGTTTGCCGAGCAACGGGTGTGGCAAGGCACCACAGATACAGTTCGTTTAGGCATTCATCACAGCACCCCTATTACTATTGCCCGCGGCCAGCGTCGTAACCTCAAAGCCGACTTTAGCTTGGATCAGGATTTAATCGCCCCCATATCCAAAGGCCAGGTGGTAGGCAAGCTTTATCTGAAACTTGATAATAACGATATCGCTGAATATCCATTAGTGGCATTAGATGCTGTAGAACGCGCAGGCTTTTTCAGCCGGATGATTGACAGCATTAAAATGAAATTTAATTAAGCACACCGCTAGCCAACAGATCCCGGCTAATGCCGGGATTTTTTGTTACAATAGCAATGCTAAATATCAGGCAATGTAAGTGAGATCTTTATGAGTAACCCGGTAAGTGGTACCAAATTTGATGAGTATCTGGAGTTTCCCTGCCAGTTCAATTTTAAAATACTGGGCATAGCACACGACGAACTGGTAGATCAGGTCATGACAGTGGTTCGCCAGCATACAGATGCCACAGATTACAGCCCGAATGTAAAACCGAGCAGCAAAGGCAATTATCACTCTGTCAGCGTACAGGTTACCGTCACCAGCAAACAGCATATAGAGCTGCTGTATACCGAGCTTGGCAAAATTGCGCTGGTGCGCTATGTGCTTTAATAGCACAAGTAACCGGCAAGGCTCGTATTTTTAAAGGTGACGGGTATATAATGCAGCCAGTTTTTGGGCGGAGTAGACTGTGGCAGTAACAGAACAACTGGTTATCCGGGAGCTGGGTGTACAAGAATACAGTAGCGTCTGGCATGCGATGCAAAACTTTACCGACAAGCGCGATGCCGATACCCCCGATGAGTTATGGCTGCTAGAACATCCAGCGGTGTTTACCCAAGGGCAGGCCGGCAAAGCGGAACACTTACTGATGCCCGGCGATATACCGGTGATTAAAGTGGACCGTGGCGGTCAGGTTACCTACCACGGCCCAGGCCAATTGGTGGTCTATGTTCTGCTTGACATAAAGCGGCGTAATCTGGGTGTACGACAACTGGTAACTCTGCTGGAGCAGGTACTGATTGAATTATTGAACAACAACGGTATTCAGGCCACCGCCCGAGCAGATGCCCCTGGTGTCTATGTCGATGGCGCTAAAATAGCTTCGCTGGGCTTGCGGGTGCGCAAAGGCTGTACCTTTCATGGCCTGGCACTGAATGTTGCCATGGACCTGAGCCCTTTTAGCCGGATTAACCCCTGTGGGTATGCCGGGATGAAAATGGTACAAAGTAGTGAACTTGGCAGTCTTCGCCACATCACTGCTGCCAAAACACAGATTGTAGAGCTGTTCTTGCGCCAGTTGGCCGTGCAACAGCCCCTTTATAAAACAGGGTTAGAAGGCTGATATGACTAAAACTGCACGTATGGAGCCCGGCGTTAAATTACGGGATGCTGAAAAGATGGCACTGATCCCGGTGAAAATTCTACCGACAGAGCCTGATGAAATGCTGCGTAAACCCAGCTGGCTGAAAATAAAACTGCCAAAAAGCACAGAGCGTATTGATCAAATCAAAGGCGCCATGCGTAAGCACGGCCTGCATTCAGTCTGCGAAGAAGCTGCCTGCCCTAACCTGCCTGAATGCTTCAACCACGGCACCGCTACCTTTATGATTTTAGGGGCTATATGTACCCGGCGCTGCCCGTTTTGTGATGTTGCTCATGGCCGGCCGCTGCCCCCCAGCGCCGAAGAGCCAGAAAAGCTGGCGCTGACCATTCGCGACATGAAGTTAAAGTATGTGGTGATCACTTCAGTAGACCGAGACGATTTACGTGATGGCGGTGCCCAGCATTTTGCTGACTGTATCGCCGCTATCCGTAAATACAGCCCAGAGATTAAAATTGAAGTGCTGGTACCAGATTTCCGCGGTCGCATGGACGTCGCGCTGGAAATATTAAGCAAAAATCCGCCTGATGTATTTAACCATAACCTGGAAACCGCGCCACGCTTATACAAGCTGGCCCGCCCGGGTGCTGATTACAAATGGTCACTGCAATTACTGCAACGCTTTAAACAAGCGCATCCTCAGGTATCAACTAAATCCGGCCTAATGGTTGGCTTAGGTGAAACCACTGAGGAGCTATTACAGGTGCTACGTGATTTACGCGAGCATCAGGTAGACATGTTAACCGTTGGCCAATACCTGCAACCGAGCAAGCACCATTTGCCGGTAAAACGTTATATGCCACCGGCCGAGTTTGATGACATTAAAGCCTATGCCAATGAAATAGGCTTTAAACACGCCGCCTGCGGCCCCTTTGTCCGCTCCAGCTATCATGCTGATCGCCAGGCAGCCGGCGAAGAAGTGAGTTAAGGCGGCTGTAAATATTTGGCTTAAACACCTAAATAACAGCTATCACAACTGCTGTTATTTGGGTGCAAACCCGCTACACTCAATACAATAAGTTTGGGGGGTCTATGGAACAACGTCGTTTTAGCCGGGTAAATTTTCAGGGCAAGGCTCAACTTGAGACTCCCGAGCAGCACTATCCGACAGAAGTACTCGATTTATCCTTTAAAGGTGCGCTGGTTAA
>NZ_DAINOE010000078.1:0-15200 GCF_036735525.1 Arsukibacterium sp.
GCTTCTGATCTATAGTCGCTTTTGAACTGGCCGCTGTTCTGCGTAAGCTATCTTCAGCTGTTGCCGCTTTTTCCGCCATTGCATCAACTGCATGATGTGCAGCCTCACTGGCGCGCTCAGTTACAGGCGATTTAATTGCTGAATTGCCAGTGTTGGTATTCGCTTGAGTTGTTGCCATGGTAACCTCCTGCTTGTTTAACAAAAACACAGTTGAACTGCGCCTGATAACCTCAGCTTAAGTCAATCGTTATTACTTATACGATTAGAGCAAAGCTGCTACCAGATTAACACAACGAAAATAAATAGCTAAAAATCAATTATTTAAAAATTTAAAGCCAAATATTACCCCCAAATACTGTACCAGTATAGTGTAGAAATGAGCGGCCAACAGTAAAGAATACTGGCAATACAAAGCAAAAAGCCAGACCGGTGTCTGGCTTTATAAGCTGTAAATTTAATTACTTATCCTGGTGTAAGCGCATGTGCGGGAACAGGATAACGTCCCGGATGGAGGCTGCATCAGCCAGCAGCATCACCAGACGGTCAATACCAATGCCCTGACCAGCAGTCGGTGGTAAGCCGTGCTCCAGTGCAGTAACGAAGTCTTCATCGTAAAACATCGCTTCATCATCGCCGGCATCTTTTTGTGCCACTTGCTCGCGAAAACGCTCTGCTTGATCTTCAGCATCATTTAACTCGCTAAAACCATTGCCCAGTTCGCGGCCACCGATAAAGAACTCAAAGCGGTCGGTAATCTCCGGGTTATGATCATTGCGTCTCGCCAGCGGTGATACTTCCGCCGGGTATTCGGTAATAAAGGTCGGGTGACGCAGCTTGGTTTCGACCAGCTCGTCAAACACTTCCATTAAAATACGGCCATGACCATAGTTGGCTTTCACTTCAATACCCAGTGATTTGGCCAGCTCTGCCACTGCCTCGCGCGTCGCCAGTTGCGCTTTAGTCACTGTTGGGTTGTAGTGCAAAATAGAATCGGTCACTGACATCCGCGCAAAGGGCTTACCAAAGTCAAACACTTCGCCCTGATAGGGCACTTCGGTTGTGCCCAGTACATCTAAGGCCAGGCCACGGAATAACTTTTCGGTTAAATCCATTAAGTCGTTGTAATCGGCATAAGCCCAGTAAAACTCCAGCATGGTAAATTCCGGATTATGCCGGGTCGACACCCCTTCGTTACGGAAGTTACGGTTCAGCTCAAATACCTTTTCAAAACCGCCGACCACTAAGCGCTTTAAATACAGCTCAGGGGCAATGCGCAAAAACATCTGCATATCCAGCGCGTTATGGTGGGTTTCAAACGGCTTGGCCGAGGCACCGCCAGGAATCGCCTGCAGCATCGGAGTTTCGACTTCTAAAAAGCCATGATCGTTAAAGAAGCGGCGGATATAGGCCACGGTTTTACTGCGCACTAAAAAGGTTTTACGCGACTGCTCGTTGGAGATTAAATCCAGGTAACGCTGGCGGTAGCGGGCTTCGTTGTCGGTCAAGCCGTGGAATTTATCCGGCAAAGGCCGCAGTGCTTTAGTCAGCAGGCGAATATCGCTCAGCCAAACAGTGAGCTCGCCGGTCTGGGTTTTGAACAGATGGCCGGTGGCGCCAATAATATCGCCCAGGTCCCATTTTTTAAACTGGTCGTTGTACACGCCTTCAGCCAGGCTGTCGCGCGCCACATACAGCTGAATTTTACCGCCCATGTCGGCAATAGTAGTAAAGCTGGCTTTACCCATAATGCGCCGGGTCATAATACGGCCGCCGAGGCTGACGGTAATCTTCTGCTCTTCCAGCTGTTCTTTAGTCAAGTGATCGTACTTGGCAATCACCTCAGAAGAGATAGTGTCACGGCGAAAATCATTCGGAAACATAAAACCGTCTGCACGCAGACCGGCAAGCTTTTGTTTGCGCTCAGCAATCAGTTTATTGACGTCCTGAATTTCATCTTGTGGTTGCTGTTGGTCAGACATAGTGTGTTTCCTGATTGAAAAAGAAAGTTAAAGTAAAGATTACAGACCCGCTTTTAAGCTGGCTTCAATAAACTTATCAAGGTTACCGTCAAGTACCGCCTGGGTATTGCGGGTTTCAATGCCGGTGCGTAAATCTTTAATGCGCGAGTCATCCAGCACATAAGAGCGGATTTGACTGCCCCAGCCGATATCAGATTTGGTATCTTCCAGCGCCTGCTTTTCGGCATTTTGCTTCTGCAGCTCAAACTCATACAGCTTGGCACGCAGTTGCTTGTAGGCATTGTCGCGGTTTTTATGCTGTGAGCGGTCATTCTGACACTGCACCACGATATTGGTGGGTAAGTGCGTGATCCGCACCGCAGAGTCGGTACGGTTAACGTGCTGACCACCAGCGCCAGAAGCGCGATAGGTATCTATGCGTAAATCGGCCGGATTAATATCAATTTCAATGTCATCATCAATTTCCGGTGACACAAATACCGAAGCAAAAGAAGTATGGCGGCGGTTGCCCGAGTCAAACGGGCTTTTACGCACCAGACGATGCACCCCGGTTTCAGTGCGTAACCAGCCATAAGCGTAATCACCACTGAACTTGATAGTACAGCCTTTAATGCCGGCGACATCGCCATCGGTCACTTCGTACAGTTCAGGTTTAAAGCCTTTATCTTCACCCCAGCGCAGGTACATGCGCATCAGCATACTGGCCCAATCCTGCGCTTCAGTGCCGCCAGAGCCGGCCTGAATATCCAGATAACAATCGTTTTGATCATTTTTGCCGGAGAACATGCGGCGAAATTCCAGCAAAGCCAGCTGTTTTTCCAGCCCGGCTAATTCTACTTTGGCTTCTTCAAAGGTATCTTCGTCTTCAGCTTCAACCGCCAGTTCAATCAGGCCGCTGACATCTTCCAACCCCTGATCCAGGCGGTCAATAGTCCCTACGACCTGTTCCAACGCTGAGCGCTCTTTGCCCAATGCCTGAGCTTTTTCCGGGTTATTCCAAACGTTAGCGTCTTCCAGTTCGCGAGTCACTTCTTCTAAGCGCTCTTTTTTGCCATCATAGTCAAAGGTACCCCCGAAGCACGTTAGTACGTTCAGTCAGATCTTTAATGCTGTTGTTTACCGGATTCACTTCAAACATGCTTTACGCCGTAATCTTGTAGTCAGAAAAATAGGGCGCAATTGTAGCAAATTTATCGCTGGCAGTGCAGCCATCTATAACCAAAATATAATTTAACATTGTGTTCCGGTTTCCACAAAAAAGTCATTGCGGGTTGTGTAATTGTCTGAGATATTTGCGTTATTGTTTTAATTTTTATCAAATAATCATGAAAATAAATAATAATTTGTATGCGTCATTGTTAATTTTATTACTGGCTGGTTGCGCAAAGAGCGTAACAGGCATTAAACAGGATATTGTCCAGCCGATAGCCGATAACCATGGCTACCTGCTAATTAGTGTCGATACTAATTATAATCTGCAAAGTATTAATCTGGAGGGGCAGCGCCGGCTTAGTCTGACGACAAAAGATTTGCAACGCGGCACTAACTATATCTTGCTGAATGTTCCTGCAGGTAATTACCGGTTGAGTAAGGTTACCTTCAATAATATGCTGCATTTTCGCTTAACTGACAGTTACTGGGATTTTAGTGTTGGTGCAGGCCGCATCAGTTATGTCGGTAATTTTAACATCAAAGCCAATACATACAGTGTCTGGCGGCATGGCGCCAATCTGGTGTTGGAGAACCGCTCCAGCGATGCATTACAGTTTTTAGAACGCTCCTTCCCAACCTTATTGCAAGCGTATAGTGTTCGCTACCATGGCCCTGGAGAAGACGACTTTTTTCAGCATATTGAACATATCGCACAGTCAGTGAGTCAGCAATGAAGGTGATTATCCCATTGCTAATGCTGTTACTACTGTCTGCTATAGCGTCTCCATTGCAGGCCGCCCCTTTGCCAGGTGACAAAGTGTTTGCCCCTCCCTTCATGTCAGGACCGCAATTTTCGCCTAACGGCCAGTTTATCCTTACGCAGATCATACATCAGAAAACTCTGTACCTATCTTTGATTGATACCCAGTCAATGAACTTTACCCATGTCGTCAAAATAGCACCTGAGCAAAGCTTACGTAGTTATCAATGGTTAGATAACGACAATTTTTTTGTTGAATACCGTGAAACAGGCGATCTCATTCAAGGAATAGCCACCTTGGTGAAAGACCAAAGCGGCATCACGGCCCAACTCAGGCGCTTATGGTTAGGGGGTGATTTAGTCGCGAGTATGCCACAGCGACAATTTAACTTACTTTATGCCACTGAGCAGCGCAGTAATAAACAATTTAAACAATTGCACCAGATATCGGTTGATCGCTTCAAAAACAGTGACCTCCCCCGCAGTACTATGATCGCGACAGAACTGCAACGGGTGCTCAGTTATTTTTATGATGAACAGTCAGACAGTTTATTTGCGATGCAATTGGCAAGTGATAACCTGACACTGCGTTTTAGTTTCAAAAAAATGCAAGATACAAACTGGACCTTGCTATTTACGACTCAGGATGAAGAACTGGCTTTTATACCTGTAGGCTTTTTGTCCGCTACAGAACTGGCTGTTTTAAGTAACCAAGGCACTAATACTCTGGCGTTGCAGGCATTTGATATTACCAGTGGTCAGCTTGGCAACATTCTATATCAACACCCCCGCTATGATTTGGTATCAGCGACAATCACTATGGATGGGCAGGTCGAGTCGGTTGAATATTATGAAGATGGCCAACACCGTACTCATTATTTACAGGAAGATGCAAACAACCTGGCCATCAGATTAGGGGAAGCCTTTGCAGGCAAGCAAATTTATCAGGTAGCTGATAATAAAACACTTCAATCGTCGATCTTGTTTGTTTATGCAGCTGATGACCCGGGTACATATTATTTGTACAACCATCGACAAAGACAAGCGATCAAGTTAACGGAAGCTTACCCTGACTTACAAGCTTTCCAGTTTGCTACTAATCGTAGTTTTAATTTAGAAAGTGAACCGGGCGTCACTATTGAAGCCTATTTAACTCTGCCGCAAAGTGAGCTTGACCACAAGGTGCTCCTGGTCATGCCGCATGGTGGCCCGGTTGGTGTTCGTGATTACGACTATTTTAATAGTCAGCTACAATATTTGGTTAGCCGTGGTTTTTCAGTATTGCGGGTCAATTTTCGTGGTTCAGCGGGCTTTGGTAAGCAGTTTCTAGAAAGTGGTACCGGTCAGTTCGGTAAAGCCATAGAACAAGACATCACCGCAGCCGTGGAACGGGTCAAACAGCAGTTTCAGTTCCAAAAAATGTGCGCTGTAGGCAGTAGTTATGGTGGCTATTCGGCATTGATGTTGGCGATTAAACATCCTGAAGACTACCAATGTGTGGTTGCGGCATACGGCATTTATGATTTACCCCTGCTGTTTAATGCCAGCAATATTAAGACCACTGATGAATATCAGCGAAGGACATCACGGGTGGTTGGAGCAAACACGCCACAATTAAAGCAGTATTCGCCGTTTTATCTGGCAGATCACATTAAGGTGCCACTGCTGCTGATTGCCGGTGAGGAAGATAATATTGCTGATTTTGAACACAGCCAACGCCTGCACTATTTACTAAACCGGCTAAAAAGACCTGTAGAGACGCTGTTTTATAAGCGTACAGGTCATGGCCACTCTAATCCCTATTGGCAATGGCACGAAAATGCCTATCTGACTGATTTTATTTACCGCAGCCTGGAAATCGACATGGAGAATCATGCTGTAGTTCCACAACACACTGCTTATCTGGCTGAAGACTATCTGCTGTTAGCAAAGTCATTCTACGGCAATGCTCGTTTAACTGAAGATATGGCCAGGTCAATGCGCTTCCATCAACAAGCCAGCCAATTGGGCAATGCCGAAGCCGCTTATCATATGGGGTTAATTTACGCTGACGAGAATGGCATTTTTTATGATGTAAACCAGGCAAGACTCTCGCTACAGTTAGCGGCAGAGCGCGATCAGGCTGAAGCCTATGTCGCGTTGGGCCGCCTATACAGTACCGAGCAACCTTTGGACTTCGCCCTAGCAATAAACGCCTATCAACAGGCCATTGAGAAAGGCGCCAGCCTGGCCGCCAGAGCCGGACTCGCCCAATTACATTGCCTGGGACAGGGGGTGACCCGCGATGTGGCTAATTGCGCCAGCCAGTTAAGCTTAAGTACCCAAGCGAAGTCTCGCACTTTAACTCAAGCTGAGCGCGGCGCACTGCGCTTGACACTGGCGAATGTGTTTATGCAAGGCCAGTACGATGCTTTGGAGCTAAACTTATTGCAGCAGGTATTGAGCAGTGAATATGGCATCGGTACTGCCACCAGCAGTATTAAAGTTCAACAAGTTGGTTTAATGGATGACAACAATAAGGTGCTGCAATCTACTAATAGGGTGCAGGCGCAACCGAAGCAACGTCTGGGTATGCGCTTTGACAATAACTTCCGACGCCAGGGGCAACAGCATGTAGCCGTGTTCGCCAGATGGCTGCTGATAGACAGCAATGGGCAACAACGGAATGTGCAGAATAACTTGCTTTGGGGCAGCGACAGTAAAGACTGGAATGTATCTTACAAGCTGACCCCTCAAGATCTGAGCGCAAAACAGTTACGGTTGGAGTTGGCAGATATAGATGGCAAGCTGTTACTTAGTCAGGATTTTACCCTGTTGCAACCGTCAATTTAGTCCGGTTTTAATCAAGCGCGCTGAGCTGGTTAGGCCAGCGCTTCCATATAGCGCACTATCAGTTGCAAGTTTTGCTGATCGCGATACTCGTTAATGTCCAGCTGATAAGCCACCCTTACCTGTTTAACATTAATATCTGGCCAGCTTTTATTGTCTGCATTAAACCAAATAGCATCAACCAACAGCCCGGCCGGGCCCTGTAGCATTAGTTTCAAATGTCGGTCGGCCAGCATTTTCTGGCTGATTAAGGTAAATTCACCATCAAATACCGGTTCCGGAAAGGCCTGACCCCAGGGGCCGGCGTTTTGCAACAGCTGGGCAAAGCCAATGTCAAAACAGTCGCGCTCCAATTCACCGTCGGTATAAACCACAGCCGTCAACTGCTCTGGCGTCAAATGTTTTTTCGCGGTTAAGCTTAGCGCCAGCTGAAAAGTATCCAGCCGCTCGGCGGCTATGGTTAACCCCGCCGCCATGGCATGGCCACCAAATTTTTTAATCAACCCCGGGTATTGGCTGGCAATTTCTTCCAGTAAATCGCGGATATGCAGACCGGGTATCGAGCGGGCTGAGCCTTTTAACTCACCGTTGTCGCCCTCGGCAAATACAATGGTTGGCCGGTGAAACTGCTCTTTAATACGGCCGGCTAAAATACCAATGACGCCCTGGTGCCAGTCGCTGCGATACAAACATAAACACTCGGGCAAGGCGCTGCCGTCAAAAGATAATTTGCTTAAAAATGCCTGTGCTTCCAGCTGCATGCTTTGCTCTATGGCCCGGCGCTCGACATTCAAGGCATCCAGCTCGGCTGCATATTGCCGCGCCAGCCCAAGCTCCGGCGCCAACAGGCAACTTATGCCCAGCGCCATATCATCCAACCGGCCAGCGGCATTTAAGCGTGGCGCCAGGGCAAAGCCAAAATCGCTGGCAGTGAGTTTTTCCGCGCGTCTATTTGCGACATCAATTAATGCCTGAATGCCCGGCCGACACTTGCCGCTGCGAATACGCATTAAGCCCTGATGCACTAAAATACGGTTATTGGTATCCAGTGGCACCACATCGGCCACGGTGCCGAGTGCCACTAAATCCAGCAGCTCAGCAATATTGGGCTCGGTCAGGCCGTGTTCGCTAAAATACTGGCGCTCACGCAAACCGGCGCGCAGCGCCATTAATAAGTAAAACGCCACGCCGACGCCGGCCAGCGCTTTACTGGGAAAAAGGCAGCCCGGTTGATTCGGGTTAACTATGGCATCGGCATTGGGTAATTCGCGCCCGGCCAGGTGGTGATCAGTCACCAGCACCTTGACCCCGGCTTGTTTCGCCAGCGCTATGCCTTCAATCGCCGAAATGCCGTTATCCACGGTAATGATCAGCTCAGCGCCCTGCGCCACCACTAACTCAGCCAGTTCAGGTGTTAAGCCATAACCGTATTCAAAACGGTTAGGCACCATATACTCCAGGTATTTAAAG
Source organism: Arsukibacterium sp. (assembly GCF_036735525.1). NCBI lineage: Bacteria > Pseudomonadati > Pseudomonadota > Gammaproteobacteria > Chromatiales > Chromatiaceae > Arsukibacterium > Arsukibacterium sp. Next base: position 8,191 of record NZ_DAINOE010000078.1, read on the forward strand.
CCAAAGGCTTTTAAGCCCGACATCAACACTGCGGTACTGGTTGCGCCATCTGCATCAAAATCACCAACAATAACAATGCGTTGCTGCTGCAATAATGCGGCTATCAACAACTCAGTAGCCGCATCAATGCCTTTTAACTGCTGGTAAGGCAATAAGGCACTGCTTTGCCGCTGCAGTTGCTCAGGACCGGTAATGCCGCGGCTGTGGTATAACCGCTGTAACACCGGATGCATATCGGCCAGCAGTATCGGCGCTGACGGAACCGGGCGCCGACACAGTTGTTTTGACGCAAGCTGACTCATCAATTATTGGCTCTGTAAGCTGGGTAATAATAAGGCCGCAGGCTGATAGCCCGGGATCACCTGACCATCTGCTAAAATAATGGCCGGGGTACCATTAATGCCAAAGGATTGCGCCAATTCTAAATGTTGCTGCACCGGGTTTTGGCACATAGCACGCTCTGGCGTTTTACCTGCTTTAGCGGTATCCATAGCCACATTTTGATTGCGGGCGCACCAGATGTGCTGCATTTGTAAGTGTAGATCAGAGCCCTGGCCCGCGCGCGGGAAGGCATAATAACGCACGGTAATGCCGGCATTATTGTAATCGGCCATTTCTTCGTGCAGTTTGCGGCAATAACCACAGCTGGGATCAGTAAAGACGCTAATCACATGCTTTTCATTGCGGGCTTTATATTCGATATAACTTTGCCCCAGCTCAGCCATTTTGCTGACGATATAAGGCCGCATTTGCTGCTCTTTTAAAGAGGCCGGCACCAGTTGGCCGCGCACTTGCTGAAAATTGTCCAGATCAAGCACATTACCCGTTACCAGATAACGGCCGTCGGCCGAGCTGAAAAACAGCCCCTGATTGGTCATCACCTGTAACAGGCCTTCTGCAGGCGACGCTTGTACAGACTGCACCTGCAAACCAACCTGCCCAAAACGCTGCACCAAAGGCGTATGTTCAATGCTAAGTTCTGCTGTTAGTGGCGCCTGGGTGACTGGAGGTGCCGCATTGGCGGTATCCTTAGCTGGCTGCTCGGCAATCGGTTTACAACTAAATAATGCCAGCGTCATTACGCTGATTAACCACTTTTTCATATTAAGCCCTGCTTTAACGCTATGCGCGTGGATGATGTAACTGGTGCAAACGCTGTAATCGCGCCTGCGCCACATGAGTATAAATTTGTGTTGTCGACAAATCGCTGTGCCCCAGCAATACCTGTACTATCCGTAAATCTGCGCCATGGTTGAGCAAATGGGTAGCAAAAGCATGGCGCAGTGTATGCGGCGACAAGGTGGCGTCAATGCCGGCGACCTTAGCATAATGCTTGATACGGTGCCAAAAAGTTTGCCGGGTCATTTGTTGTTGCCGGCTGCTTGGAAATACCACATCCCTATCCTGACCCAGCAGATCTGGCCTGGCTTCGCGCAAATAACGCGCTATCCAGTGCACCGCTTCCTCTCCCATCGGCACTAACCGCTCTTTGCGGCCTTTACCCAGCACTCTTACTACGCCGGGGTCCAGTTGCAGCTGGGTCATACGCAAGTTAACCAGCTCTGTCACCCGCAAACCACAGCCATATAATAACTCCAGCATGGCTTTATCGCGAAACTGGATAGCCTCTGTAATATCCGGTGCTTGCAACAGCGCCTCGACATCCGTTTCTGACAAGCTTTTGGGTAAGCTGTGGCCGGCTTTGGGGTTCAGCACTTCACTTAGTGGGTTTAGCGCCAGTTGTCCCTGCTGATGATAATAGCGGTAAAAGCGGCGTAAACTGCTAAGCAAACGGGCATTACTGCGGGCGGCCAACTGGCGGTCGTAGCGGTGCGCCAGATAAGCATTTACCAGGGGTGCATCTACCTGTAACAAGCTGATATCCCGGGACTGGGTAAAGCGGGCAAAATGGCGCAAGTCTGTGCCATAGGCGCTAAGCGTATGCTTACTGACGTCTTTTTCCAGCCACAGCTGATCTAAAAACCGGGCTATAAGCTCAGCATCCTCAGCAGAAACAGTGTCAGGAATAGCAGCGGTGCGGTTAGCAGTCATGGTATGCGGCACAGTAAAACATGGCGCTATCTTACCTGAATACGCCGCTCAGGCATAGTCTGCCCTTGGGTAACCCGGCGACAATCTGCTACAATCCGCCGCGACTGACAACGGGATAACCTTTAATGAAAATCGGCTTATTTTATGGCTCCACCACCTGTTATACCGAAATGGTGGCAGAAAAAATTCAGGCACTCATTGGCGCTGAGCTGGTCGATTTGCACAATATCAAACAACAGCCGTTAAGCCTGATGGCGCAGTACGACATCTTAATTCTGGGCTTATCCACCTGGGATTTTGGTGAGATTCAGGAAGACTGGGAAGCGCACTGGGATGACATCACAACAGTGGATTTGCGCGGAAAAATTGTCGCTATCTATGGCATGGGCGATCAAATTGGGTATGCCGAATGGTTTCAGGATGCCGTAGGCATGCTGCACCAGACCATAGCCCCACAACAACCTCAGCGCATTGGTTTTTGGCCAAATTCAGGCTATGAGTTTATCGCCTCTAAAGCCCTAACAGCGGATGGTGAATGGTTTTACGGCCTGGCGCTGGACGATGAAAACCAGTACGAACAAACCGACGAGCGTTTAAACCTGTGGGTCAATCAGATTTTAACTGAAATAGCTGAGCGGCTGTGACGCTGTCAAGCCGGCTGCTAAACCTTGCCTGACAATAAAATTAGCCGAATTGCGCGGTGATATCTAACCCCTCTGCTTCCTAGACATGCTGTTTTCAACACAGATCTTAATACTAAAATCAATGTCGCTGACCCAATATATCGTGAAATGCAAGAACAGCAATGTCTAAATTCCTTCTATCAAGGTTCTAATTTCACTTCTGTTGACTTCTAATTTTACATGAATTAATTTCTATTTTTACGCGTCTGGAGTTCTCCATGTTTGAGCGTTTTATAACACCTCGGGTGCTTGAGGCCCTAACAGACACCCCAGTGGTAATGATTGTTGGGCCGCGCCGCGCTGGCAAGACGACATTAGCGCGGCAAATGACAACTGCCGGACGACGCTATATAACACTTGATGATCAAACAGTGCTGGATGCTGCCAGAGCCGACCCAACAGGATTTATTCGTGGTATTGATACTGCTGTTATCGATGAGATTCAGCGGGCTCCAGACCTGCTGTTAGCCATTAAAAAGACGGTGGATGAGGATTATCGCCCTGGCCGTTTCCTGCTGACAGGTTCAGCCAATGTGTTAACACTACCTCGGGTAGCCGATAGTCTCGCTGGGCGGATGGAGACCATCCAACTGCTGCCGTTGGCACAAGGCGAGTTGGCGGGCCGGATGCCGACGTTTCTTGAACGGTTGTTTGAAGGTAAATTGCAGGTACATCAGGATGCCATTTTCGGTGACTCGCTGATCCGGCTGGTTCTGTCAGGCGGTTTTCCAGAAGCAATTAGCCGCGTTACAGAGAAACGGCGGCAAGATTGGCTGCGAGCTTATCTGACTTCGGTGCTAACACGGGATTTACGGGATCTCGCCGATATCGAAAAGCTGACAGAATTACCTAAATTCGTTCGCCTGCTGGCAGAACATTCTGGACAATTGGTCAATTACTCGCAGTTCGGGAATAGCATCAACGTTTCATACAAAACGGGACAGCGCTATGTTGGATTACTGGAACAAGTGTACCTAGTGACCCAGTTGCAGCCTTGGTACAGCAACACGTTAAAACGTTTAGCCAAGACACCAAAATTGCATTTTCTCGATAGCGGCTTGCTTGCAACTGTCTGTGGATTAACCTTTGACCGTGTCAAAGCGGAACGCCGTACATTTGGAGCACTGCTTGAAAGCTTCGTATTTTCAGAGATTATGAAACTCATCACGGCATCAGATATGCGACTGACACCCTATCATTTCCGCAACCATGTAAACCACGAAGTGGATATAGTACTGGAGCGTGACGACGGCATGCTAGTCGGGATTGAAGTTAAGGCCAGTGCCACTGTGAAATCAAGCGATTTTTCCGGGCTTAAGGTGCTGGCCGACTCATGCAAGGACCGTTTTGCCTTTGGAGTGGTGCTTTATGACAGCACTGATATTGTGCCATTTGGAGAAAAACTCGCTGCAGTACCACTGTCCTGTCTTTGGGAGTAAATCAGATTTTAACTGAAATAGCTGAACAGATTTAGAAGCCGGCGACCTCTTTCACTTCTAATACATACTTTATTTTGCGCTGGCTGGCACTGTAAAAGTACTCATAATGGGCAGCCTGTACTACAGGTTGCAGGGCATTGGGTTTAAACGCCGCCAGGCAAAACCCGCCCGGATTACGCACACTCAGGTAAAGCAAGCCGGCATGTCCCCGCGCCCGCTGCGCGCTGGCAAAGACCTGGCTTGGCGTGTAGTCGTCAGGATGGTGCAGATAAGCAAAGTCGCCGCTGCTGATATCGGCCATGGGCTGCAGCACAGCACCCACATACTCGCGCATAAAAATACTGGTATCAGGCTCAGCGGTTGCTGCCAGAAACCGGGCGCGATGATAGGCAGTTTCGGCAATGGCCGTGGCACTGTTGTTGGCGGCATAGTAGACCCCATAACTGCCGTCAGTAAAACGGCTGGCATGCCCTATATGGGTAAACGACGCCATAACAGGGGTAGAACCAGGGCCGCAAATGCGTTGTTCTGGCGGCACCAGCGCTAGATCTCCGGCTTCCTGGCGCAACCTGTCATTGGTTAACGACTCTATATAGTAGGCAATGTCATATTCATCCGGGTCGACAATACGCTCAAATAAAGATACCGGGGGAAAGCGGCTGGCAATAATGCGCCGGGCCTGCCAGTCAATAACGCGCAAGGTTAAATCAACCACGTTGTGCATCCAGATATTGACGAACCCGCGCTAAATCAAGCAGGCTGCCGGCCAACATCACCTCTAGTGCCGAACGCCCGCCAAAGGCAGTATTCGGTTTTTTTATCCAGGTATTGGCTTGTTCGGGCTGCACAAACAGCAGATGCAGGGCTTTATAAATACCCGCAATAAAGGACACCCGCTCAAGGGTATCGCGGCTTAGCGCGCTTACCTTGCCGCTGCGCCAGTTATAAAAAGTGCTACGGCTGGGCTCGCCCAGTAAAACACGCATGTCTTTTTCAGATAGCAGCCACTCGTTGCCCGCAATGTTCATAAACATTTTAATCGCAACAGGTCCAAGCTTTTCCTGACGAATATCAACATCTAATGCCTGCATAACGCACCTCCCATAGAGGTTCAATAATAGACCAAAACACAAAAACTGTCCATTTGTAGACATTAATGATGTTTTTAATCAGTCGTCCTAATACCGTAATTCAGCTTAAGCAAACTTAATTGTCTGCCTTTTATAACAAGCTCAAGCTTTACCAGGCTGTTTCGTACCAGAAACAAAGCGCTGCAACATGGCGGGGAGAATGCTGATGTTGGTGAATAACGCCATTAGCATAGCAGCGGCGGTGAGAATGCCAAAGTAGACGCTGGGTAGAAAGTCTGAAAAACCAAATACCGCAAAGCCCATGGCAATGATCACTGAGGTATAGACTATGGCCAGGCCAGTGTGGGCAAAGGTGGCACTGATAGCACTGTTGTGGTTTTTGTCGGCAGCATCGGTATTATCAGCAGGCTGCTGCAGGTAATTATGAATAAAGTGAATGGTATCATCCACTGCTATGCCCATGGCGATGGCGGCGATAGTAATGGTCATTAAATCCAGCGGAATCTTTAACCAGCCAATTAAGCCTAATATCCCCAACGTGGTCAGCACATTTGGAATAAGCGCGATCAAGGCAATGCTTAGTGAACGGAAAATAACCAGCAGCACCAGGCCTAACACCAGATACACCAGCCCCAGGGTGGTCACTTGCGAGTCGACCAGGCGCGACAAAATATCCTGATAGAGCACGAACAAATTGCTGAGCTGATACTCCTCCGCCTTAAGGCCGACCAGCTGCAAATCTGCATGCAATTGCTGCATCAGCTGCGCACGGTTTAAATGCTCTGTCGTATCCTGAATACGGGTGGCAATTCTGACTTGTGACGGTGAGTCGGCTATATAGGCGCCAACCAGCTGATCCGTTACCTCTGTGCTGAGCATTTCATAAATGGCATCCAGCTCATACTCAGTGAGCGGCCGGTTTTGATTCAGCTGCCTGGCAAGGGTCGTAAAATTAATCAGCGAGGTTACGCTACCACTGGCTTCAAAGGCATTGATGGCAGCGTGGGCCAGATGCAGCTGATTAAGCTGCTCGGCACTGATGATTAAATCGGTTTTAGATTTAGCCGGGTCCAGCGTTATCACTATATCCAGCGGCGTGGAGCCGCCAAAATGCCGGTCGATAAATGCCAGCTCCTGGTGCACCAGCGTATCTTTGGCAAAATAGTGAATAAAACTATTTTCTACACTTAAACGGCTAATGCCGGTGGCAAGGCCACTGAACAGCAGCAGTACAATAAGCATAATCGGATAAGGCCAGCGTTTCACCAGCGCCGCAGCGTGCTGCAACCCCTGCTGTAACCAGCCAAACTCTGCCGTCTCCGTGCGGGCTTTGAGTAAACTTAACAGCGCCGGGAATAACAGCAAACTGATACTCATGGTGATTAGCATGGCAATCAGCATCATAAAACCAAAGTCGGCCACCGGCTGAATACCGCTGAAAATCAGTGAGCCAAAACCAACTGAAGTCGTCAGGGTTGCATAAAAACACGGCGAGATTTTTTGCTGCAGCATGCCGCTAACCCGCTGCTGCTGACTGAATTCAGGGTTGTCACGGGCTACTTCGCGATAAGCCCCCAGCAAATGGATCATCACCGCCAGCGTCAAAATAAGCTGCAAGGCAATGAAGTTAGCCGAAATCACTGTAGTGCGGATATCCAGTAAGCCAAATAAGCCGCAACTTAAAAGCACACTGACGGCACAACTGAGCAGCGGAAAAAACACCCAGCGCCAGCTGCGATAAATCA
>NZ_DAINOE010000079.1:0-14604 GCF_036735525.1 Arsukibacterium sp.
GGGCCATAGTAACGCGGTGGCGACAACCGATGACTGAGCGGTTGCTGCAACGGCGCCGCTATCTGCCGAAATTGCCGGATTTTTTGAGTTTGTGTGAGCGCAATTATGCGATGCTGCGCCGTTTAATGCCGGCTGAAGCTAAGGTTGGGCAGCGTCGCGATATCCGCATCTCTGCCGGGCAGTTGTATCGCATAGAAATTATGGCGGCGGCACCTTTTACCACCCGCTTGCAAATAGTGTTACATCAGGGCGCTGAGCGCTATTTTCAGCCCCGGCTGGAAGTACAGCTCTATCATGACGCCAGGTTGGCCGAGGTGGTGGTAGCACAACAGCAACGCCAGTTTAAGCCAGTGTATGCTTATCCTAACCCCTTGATGCGGCAACCTGATGAAAAACGTCAGATTAACCAGTTACTACGCGACTGGCTGCAGCTATGCCTGGCGCAGGGGTACAGTGCTGAACCGCAGGTCTATTCGTTATGACGTGCTATTGATGAGACAGCGCTGTTGAGCCCTTACCTATTCCCACCTAAAGCCAGTTATCGTATTGTACAAATCAGCGATTGCCATTTGCTGGCGGGTATTGATGAACTGTATCAGGGCGTCAGGCCCGGTCGTTATTTACAGCAGGCAGTGGCAAGGATACAGCAAAGTGCGCCTGATGCTTTGCTGCTGACTGGTGATTTATCGCAGGATCACAGTGTGCAGTCTTATCAGCTGTTAACTGAGTTACTGCAGGGGCTCAGTTGCCCGATATTTTTACTGCCTGGCAACCATGATGACAGAGCCATGCTGGCGGCGGTGGCCGAACAAGCACCTTGCCACAGTGCCACCGCATTACAGCTGGGCGACTGGCAGCTGTTGTTGCTTGATACCAAGGGGCCGACTCCGGCAGGCGAGTTTTGCCAGCAACGACGCCAGGCGTTGCAGAGCGAATTTATGCGCAGTCGCGCTGGCCATTTTTGGTTGTTTTGCCACCATCATCCCAGGCCGCTGGGTTGGTCTATTGACCGCCATGGTTTAGCTGAGCCGGAGCTATTTTGGCAGCTGCTCGGCGAAGAGCCCAGAGTACGCGGCCTGGCGCATGGCCATTGCCATTATGCTTATGCTGCGGTGCATCAGCACATTCAGCTGGTAGGTTGCCCGGCCAGCTCAGTGCAGTTTTTAGCGACAGCTGACTGGCAAACAGTGGATCAGGGACCGCAGTGGTGTCAATGGCAGTTTACTGAGGCTGGCAAGGTCAGCTGGCAATTTTGTAAAACAGGATAATGAACACCGCTTATGTCTAATACTATTTATTATTTACATGGCTTTGCCAGCTCGTCGCTGTCAGAGAAAGCACAACAAACAGTGGCGTATTTTCAGCAACAGCAACCACAGTTAGACTTAGTGGCACTGGATTTACCCTATACCCCGGCTGAGGCCATGCATTTGCTGGAGCAAAAAATAGCCGAGGCGCCGCCACTGGCCTTCAATGGCAGCTCGCTGGGCGGCTTTTTAGCGACAGTGCTGGTTGAGCGTTTTGGCGGCCGGGCCTGCCTGATTAACCCGGCGGTGGCGCCCCATAGCTTGCTGGCCGATTATCTGGGCGATTATCACCACCCGGTGTTACAACGGTCATATCAAGTGCGGGCAGAGCATATGCAGCAACTGGCTGCGTTGATGCCAGCGCAGCTGCGGCAGCCGCAAAACTATTTAGTGCTGTTGCAAAGCGGCGATGAAGTGTTAGATTACCGCCATGCGCAGACCTATTATCAAGGTGCACAGCAGCAGTTAGTCGCGGGGGGTGATCATAGCTTTGTTGGTTATGCCGATTATTTGCCCCAGATTGCCGAATTTTGTCAACAGGCTGATGTAAACAAGCTGGCGTGGCCTGAACAGCGGATCTAAAGACAGTATGACAGAACAACTTTATAACGCCGAATCGATTGAAGTGCTGACCGGCCTTGAGCCAGTACAGCGTCGCCCCGGTATGTATACCGACACCACCCGGCCAAACCATTTGGCGCAGGAAGTGATCGACAACAGCGTGGATGAAGCGCTGGCCGGTCATGCCGATCTGGTGCAGGTGACGCTGTTTGATGATCAATCCATAGAGGTTATCGATAACGGCCGCGGCATGCCGGTAGATATTCATCCGGAAGAAGGGGTTAGTGGTGTCGAGCTGATTATGTGCCGCTTGCATGCCGGCGGTAAGTTTTCTAACAAAAATTACCAGTTCTCCGGTGGTTTGCATGGTGTCGGGATTTCGGTGGTCAATGCCTTGTCCAGTCGGGTCGATGTCAGTATCCGCCGTGATGGCAATGTCTACGACATTGCCTTTGAGCATGGCAATAAAGTATCTGAGCTGGCGATTAGCGGCACTGTCGGCAAGCGTAATACCGGCACCCGTGTGCGGTTCTGGCCCACCCCGTCTTATTTTGATTCGCCGAAATTTTCAGTCAGCCGGTTATTGCATGTGCTTAAAGCCAAGGCGGTATTGTGTCCGGGCTTAACGGTAAAGTTTGACGACAAGGTTAATCAGCAGCAGTACCAATGGTGTTATCAGGCCGGTATTCGTGACTATCTGGCCGAAGCCGTGCAACACTATATTGCCTTGCCGGAGCAGCCCTTTGTTGGCAAATTCAGTGGTTCGGAAGAAGCAGTAGAGTGGGCCTTATTGTGGCAGCCTGAGGGTGGCGAGCTTACTACCGAAAGCTATGTAAACCTTATTCCAACTGCCCAGGGCGGGACCCATGTGAATGGTTTACGCCAGGGTTTACTGGAGGCGATGCGCGAGTTTTGTGAGTACCGCAATCTGTTGCCGCGTGGCATTAAGTTAACGCCAGAAGATATCTGGGATCGCTGCAGCTATGTGTTATCTCTAAAAATGCAGGACCCACAATTTGCCGGCCAGACCAAAGAGCGCCTATCTTCGCGTCAATCTTCTGCTTTTGTGTCGGGTATTGTCAAAGACGCCTTTAGTCTATGGCTGAACGAGCATACCGATATCGCGCTGGCGCTGGCTGATTTTTGTATCAATAATGCCCAAAAGCGCTTAAAAGCCGCCAAAAAAATTGTCCGCAAAAAAGTTACCTCTGGCCCGGCCTTGCCCGGCAAACTGGCCGATTGTGCGGCACAGGATGTGACCCGTACTGAGCTTTTTCTGGTTGAAGGTGACTCAGCCGGTGGCTCGGCCAAACAGGCGCGGGACCGCGAGTTTCAGGCGGTGATGCCATTGAGGGGAAAAATTCTTAATACCTGGGAAGTGGAATCTGGGCAAATTCTGGCCTCGCAGGAGGTACATGATATTTCCGTGGCGATAGGTATGGATCCGGATTCGGCCGATTTAAGCAGCCTGCGCTACGGCAAAATTTGTATTCTGGCCGATGCCGACTCAGATGGTTTACACATTGCTACTTTGCTTTGTGCACTCTTTATGCGTCATTTCAGTAGCTTAGTGGCAGCCGGGCATGTCTATGTTGCTATGCCGCCCTTGTATCGTATCGATATTGGTAAAGACGTGTATTATGCGCTGGATGAAGATGAAAAAACCGGTATCCTGCATCGGATAGAAGCCGAGAAAAAACGCGGTAAGGTAAACGTGCAGCGCTTTAAAGGTCTAGGTGAGATGAATCCGTTGCAGTTACGCGAAACCACCATGGATCCGAATACCCGCCGGCTGGTACAGTTAACTATTGACGATGTGCCGCAAACCATGGAAATGATGGATATGTTGCTGGCGAAAAAGCGCGCCACCGACCGGCGTGACTGGTTAGAACAAAAAGGCGATCGGGCGCAAATTGCCTAAGCAGGCGCCTGAACAAAAAAATAATCAAAAGGAAACCTGTGGTCTGATGAAATGGTGTTATTGCCTGCTGTTATGTTTAAGCCTGAACAGCCTTGGAGTGAAAAGTCTGACGGCACCCACTGATATCCCCAGCTGGCTGAAACAACTCAGTACAGAAAAGTATCGTGAGCCAAACCAAATGTTAGCGGTATTGCAGGAGCGTCAGGGGCAATTTGATACCGCCCCTCCCAGGGTGCAGGCATACTGGCTGGCGCAGCAAGCCGCCATTTTTGGTGTCTTAGGCCTGTATCAGCAGCAGCAAACTGCCGCGCGTCAGGGGCTGGCGTTACTGGGTGACAGTGATAGCCCGCTTCGCATAGAGTTGCTTTATGAACTGGGTTACGCGCAGGAGATGCAGGTAGAGTTACCCCAAGCCATGAGCCATTATCAACAGGGGCTGGCGCTGGCTACCTTGCTGGATCTGGAAAAATTGATTTTGCGTGGCAAAATCAACGTCGCCGCTATTGATAACCTGCAAGACCGCGATCAACAGGCGCTGACTCAACTTAAAGAAGTCTATCAACGTGCGCAGCTACTTCAGGACGCCGAAGTGCTGGCCGAAATAAATGCCCAGCTTGGCTTGTTATACAGTGCGCTGGCATTTGAGCAAGAGGCGTTGGGGTTTTTACAAAAAGCGCTGCAACTATACGAACAGTTGGGTTGGCGTAAAAACCGTATTGCGGTGTTATATAATCTGGCCAGTACTTACAGCCATTTAGGCCAGTATGAAAATGCCTTAGAAACCTTCCACCAGATGTTGCAAAGCAGCTTGCAGGCTGAAGATGCCATCAACCTGTACCATGCCTATATGGGGTTGGCCATTACCAGTAACGAAATGGGCCGTGGCGATGCGGCTTTGGGCTATATTGACAAAGCAGAGCAATACCTGACGCAGCTGCAATCAGCAATGCATGTATCGACACACTATTATGAAAAAGCCCGCATTTACCAAAGCTTGCAGCAAAGCTCGCTGGCGATGCAGCAGGTGTTGTTAGCTGAGCAATATTTCGCTGAACTGGAGCTTGATAGCAGCAGCCATATCCAACTGGCCTTTTTAATGCTCAAAGCCGAAATACTGGCTGATCAGGGCCAGTATGAAAAAGCTTATTATCAGCTGCAGCGTTTTACTATGGGCTTTCAGCAATACCGGGATAAAGAAAACGAACTGGCGATAGAGCGGATGCGGCTCGGCTTTGATAGCGACCGGCAACAGGTGCGCACCAGCTTACTCGAAGCAGAAAATGAGCTAAAAGCCCTGCGTTTACAACAAGCCGAGCGGCAGCGTCAGATCCAGTGGCTTTGGCTTGGCTTATTTATTTGCACCACCTTAATTTTACTGGGTATTTTGTTGTGGCAGCTGGGGCAGCGTAAACGCCAGCCCGGCGATACAGCACCCTGAATGCGACTAACTAAACAGGAACAGGCATGACTGACACCGTGTTATCCGCCGATGGCGTAGAACAGTTACCGCTGCGCCGCTTTACTGAAGATGCCTATTTAAATTATTCCATGTACGTGATTATGGATCGGGCGCTGCCCCATATAGGTGATGGCTTAAAACCGGTGCAACGCCGTATTATTTATGCGATGTCTGAGCTGGGCTTATCGCATCTGGCCAAATACAAAAAATCAGCGCGTACGGTGGGTGATGTGTTAGGTAAGTTTCACCCACATGGCGATTCTGCCTGTTACGAAGCTATGGTCTTGATGGCACAGCCGTTTTCCTATCGTTATCCCCTGGTCGATGGCCAGGGTAACTGGGGTGCGCCGGATGATCCTAAATCCTTTGCTGCTATGCGGTATACCGAAGCCAAGTTGTCGCGCTTTAGTGAAGTCTTGCTGTCGGAGCTAGGCTCTGGCACCAGTGACTGGGTACCTAATTTTGATGGCACCCTGGAAGAGCCCAAGGTGTTACCGGCGCGTTTGCCGCATATTTTGCTCAACGGCATTACCGGTATAGCCGTAGGTATGGCCACGGATATTCCGCCGCACAATGTGCGAGAAGTGGCCCATGCCTGTGCGGCCTTGCTGGATAACCCACAGACCAGCATCGGCGAGCTAATGCAGTATGTTAAGGGCCCGGATTACCCGACCGATGCCGAAATTATCAGCCCGCTGGCCGATATTGAAGCCATCTACACCAGTGGCCGCGGCAGTATTAAGATGCGAGGCCTTTATCAGCTGGAAGATGGCGATATTGTCATTACGGCGCTGCCGCATCAAACCTCCGGCTCCAAAGTGTTAGAGCAAATTGCCGCGCAGATGCAGGCGAAAAAGCTGCCAATGGTCACCGACTTGCGCGATGAGTCGGATCATGAAAATCCGACCCGTATTGTGATAGTGCCGCGCTCCAACCGCATTGATGTTGAGCAGTTGATGCAGCACTTATTTGCCACGACCGATCTGGAAAAAAGCTACCGGGTAAATCTGAATATTCTGGGGCTGGACGGCCGGCCGCGGGTGAAAAACCTGCTGCACATTTTAAGTGAATGGCTGGAGTTCCGCCGCGATACGGTGCGCCGGCGCTTACAGTACCGGCTGGATAAAGTGCTGGATCGGCTGCATGTATTAGAAGGTTTATTGATTGCCTTTTTAAACATCGACGAAGTGATCCGCATTATCCGCACCTATGATGAGCCCAAACCACAGTTGATTGCGCACTTTGGCATTAGCGAGCGCCAGGCCGAGGCCATTTTAGAGCTGAAGTTACGCCATTTGGCCAAGCTGGAAGAAGTGAAAATCCGCGGTGAGCAGGATGAATTAAGTAAAGAGCGTGACAAATTACAAAGCATCTTAGGCTCTGAGAAAAAACTGACCAAGCTTATTCGCGATGAACTGTTGGCCGATGCCGAAAAATACGGTGATGACAGACGTAGCCCATTGGTGCAGCGCGGTGAAGCCAAAGCCCTAAGTGAAAAAGAGCTGCTGCCCAGCGAGCCGGTTACCGTGGTGCTGTCAGAAAAAGGCTGGGTGCGCTGTGCCAAAGGCCATGATGTCGATGGCAATGCACTTAGTTACAAAGCCGGTGATGCCTTTAAAGCCATGGCCAGCGGCCGCTCCAATCAATACGCGGTATTTCTAGACTCATCCGGTCGCAGCTATGCCACCGAAGCACATGAACTGCCCTCAGCCCGCGGTCAGGGTGAGCCACTCAGTGGCCGCTTTAGCATAGTGGCCGGTGAAACTGTAGAGCATGTGTTGCTGGGTGATGAAAAGCACGCGCTGTTACTGGCCAGCGATGCCGGTTATGGCTTTGTGGCAGAATACAGTGATTTACTCAGCCGCAATAAAGCCGGTAAAGCGCTGTTAAGCCTGCCTACCGGCGCTAAAGTCTTGCCACCATTACGGGTGAGCCAGCCGGATACCGATCTGGTGCTCTGTATCTCCAATGAAGGCCGTATGCTGGTGTTCCCGGTGGCCGACTTACCTAAGCTCAGCAAAGGTAAAGGCAATAAACTGATGTCTATTCCCTCGGCACGGGCGGCCAGTCGCGAAGAATATGTTTGTCAGCTGGCGGTGGTGCCGGTAGAGGGCACGGTAACCCTGATTGCCGGTAAACGTAAACTCAGCTTAAAACCAGATGATTTACAGCATTACCTGGGTGAGCGTGGCCGTCGTGGTAACAAGTTACCGCGCGGGTTACAGCGCATTGATGAGATTCAGGTATTAACTCAGCCGGATGTTGCCAGTGATCAAACCAGCACTGAGCTGTAAAGCCGTTATAATCGGCATCTTTAGCTTGCAAGGGGCCCGGTTGTGATTGCTGTTGTTCGTTTACTGCTGCTGGCAGTGTTTTTTTTGTTTAGTACCATTGCCGGGTTAATTGTCTGTTTATTCAGGCCCTTTCACCCGAATAATGTGGCCTTATTTGGCCGCTGGTATGGCAAAGCCTCGTGGATTTTGGGTGTTGAAGTGGAAGTGCGCCGCTCGGCAGAGATTGTGGTTGGCGAGCCCTATGTATTTATTGCTAACCATCAAAATAACCTCGATTTATTTACTTTAAGTGGCACAGTATTGCCGCGAACCGTCACCATTGGCAAAAAAAGCCTGAAATATGTGCCTTTTTTTGGTCAGTTATATTGGCTCAGTGGCAATATTCTGATTGACCGCGATAACAAAGAAAAAGCGCTTAGCACTATGCTGGCAGCGGCAGAGCGTATTTCGCAGCAAAAAATTTCGGTGTGGATGTTTCCCGAGGGCACCCGTAGCTATGGCCGTGGCCTGTTACCCTTTAAAATGGGCGCCTTTCATATAGCGCTGGAAGCCAACGTGCCGCTGGTACCGGTGACCATGAGCAGCACTCATGGCCAGTTGAAATTAAACCGTTGGAATAACGGCAAAGTGATTGTCGAGTTTGGCGCACCGCAAGCTTTAAGCAAAGAGCAAAATTTACGGCACTTTGCCAAAGATATGCGCTTACAGATGGCGGCACAAATTCAGCGGCTTGATGAAGAACTTGGCAACGACTTCACTGTGCCAAACAGCACAGTAAAAGAGTAATAGCATGGAAAACTGGCAAGAATTTACCTAAGATACCATCGCTGCCTTATTAGAAGATGGCAGCGATCCGGATGCGCTTTATACTTTATTAAGTTAGTCTATCTTTGTATAGTGTTTACTCATAAAGCAGGATTTCTTGAGGTGTAGCTTGTCATCAACAGAGCAAATTTTATCAATGCTATCTGTTTTGCGATCGGATTTTCTCGAGTCGCTTTCCTGCCGTTGCCAGGCACTGGAACAGCATATCCTTAAACTTAACGGCAAAAACCGGGATTGTGATGAGTTTGAAGAGGTATACCGAATAGTTCACAGTATTAAAGGGGCTGGCGGAACACACGGCTTACCTCTGGTAACCTCAATTTGCCACTACTTTGAAGACCTGCTGACATCATCACGCATAACCACTTTTTCGGAAGAGTTTGCTGATCAGACCCTGCAGTTAGTAGATTTACTAAAAGACCTATCTGTATGCAGTGATGATTCAGGGAAAGTACATGAGATAGAAGCGAAATTAGAATTCATCAGGCAAGTTAACAAAGAGTATTTAGGTTCGGTATTAGTGCTGGAACCCTCCAAAGTACTCAGGCTATTGCTGCAACAATTATTGGAAAGCATGCAACTTAAAGCGGTTTTTATGCAAGACAGCTTACAAGCATTGCAGCGTTTGTTAACGGAATCTTTTGATTTAGTCATTGTTTCAGTTGAGCTTGAAGTACTGAAAGGACCTGCGTTAATGAGTGCAGTACAAGTGAATAAAGGACTGAACGCTTATACCCCTGTATTATTAATAACTAGCCAGCCAGATGTTCAACAGGCGTTGCTGGCTGGCGTAAAAGTGCTTGCACGGTCCAACTTACTTGCTCAGCAACTAGAACCTGAAATCAAAGCGATATTGGTGGATAAATATAAAAATGTTACTACGCAACAGTTTTAAGGTGTGTATACATGAACGCTTCTTCATGGGATCTTGATAAATTTTTAGCCGGGCTAGGACCGATGCAGTTTATGGCGCCTGAGTTATTGGGGTTATTTATTAATAGTATCGGGAAAAAACTTGATAACCTGGAAGACGCGCTGCATGACAATGATCTATCCGCTATATCACAAGTGGTGCACGCTATAAAAGGTACTGCAGGGCAAGTACAGTGTTTAGCGCTGGCTAAAATGGCTCTTGATATAGAGCAATCACTGGCGGCAGGTAAAGCTGAGCAATTAAATGAATATTGCCAGCGGCTTACTGAGCAGGCATCTTTAGACATAAAACGCATTGAAGCTTATTTGAGTTCATCTAAGCAAGCTTAATGTCAATCTTGTATAAGCAAGCTGTAAAATCTGCACATTTTATCATTGAGTGTTTTAACTAATTATTAATTAAAAAGATTTTTTTCTATCTGCTTGCTTTCTCCCCCCCCTTCAGCTATTCATTATGTTTGTTATATACGCAGTTAACATCGCCAACCATTGGTAAAGCATGAATTCAAATGTTACACCGCCAGCATCCTCTGACACATTAAACATTCTCGTTGTTGAAGACGATGTTTTTCTTAGTACCTTTTATAAAAAATTTTTAGCATTTAAAGGTGCGTTGGTTGTTGTTTGTAACAACTTGGTTGAGGCGGAACTCTGCGTTACTTCAATTAACACAAACTTTGATGCAGTATTACTCGATAACCAGTTAGACAAATCTGAAGGTATAAGTTTACTACCCCTGCTAAAGCTTGAGCTGCCTTTAGCGGCGGTAATTATGGTCAGTGCTAATGATAATGCCGAGTTTTTCCTCGCTGCATTTAATGCTGGGATCCATGATTATATGGTTAAGCCGGTTAATCAGGATTTGCTGTGGCTTAAGATCACGTCAGCGGTAAACCAGCAACGTTTGAAGGCCTTAGCAGAAGAGCAGCGGGCTGAACTGGCTTATTGGGTAGATCAAGAGCAGCAGCAGCAGCGGCTGGCAAAACATTTATTCGATCGAATGTTCCTGCAGTTAAATCAACCTCACCCTGCTATTGATGCCTGGGTTAAATCGCATAGTTTGTTTAGTGGTGACGCTATACTCCGTTGTCAGGCAGTTGATGGCAGTTGGTATTTTATGCTGGCAGATGCGATGGGGCATGGCCTGGCGCCAGCTATATCACTAATGCCAATGCTAAAAACATTTCATAGCATGGCAATGAAAGCCATTCCTTTACCTAATATCGTTTTTGAATTAAATGATAATTTAAACCGGTTACTACCGGACGACAGGTTTATTGCTGCGGTTTTGTTACGCTTAGATCCCAGGCAGCAAAGTTTGGAAATTTGGAATGGCGGAATGCCGGCTGTGTTATTGCTGGATCAGCACGGTAGCAAGGTGGCTGATGCACCATCAATGAATATGGCATTAGGGGTACTTAATAAGCACCAGATTAGCGTTCAGGCGCAACGATTTGCATTGGACGAAAGCAATATTACATATTTTATGATGTTCAGTGATGGCTTAACTGAGACGGTTCTTGATGATGGCTATCAGATTCAGGTTTCTCATTTAACTAATCTTATTCAATGGAAAACTGATCAGCCATTACATCTAATAAAAGCAAAATTTAGGGATGTACCGGAACAAGACGATGTGAGTTTATGTTTGGTAAATTGCCAGCTCCTGAAAACAGAATTGTGTGCTATACCTTGTAATAAGCCAATTCAAGCCGGGTCTTTTGACATCAGTTTTACGCTCCGTGGTTTAAGTCTGTTGCAGACAGACTTACCTAAAAAAACGACTGATTTCTTGAAAGCACAGAATTTTCCAATTGAGTTTATTCAACGTGTGTTCACTGTGGTGACTGAGCTCTACCTTAATGCCCTTGAACATGGCGTGTTAGGCTTAGACAGCACAATGAAAAGTGGGGATGATGGCTTTATCCACTTTTACGAAGAAAAAGAAAAAAGACTACAGCATTTAACTGAACAGCAGTTCATCGAATTTGATATGCAATGGCTTGCTGAGCGTGAGTTGTTGCAAATGTGCATAACAGATAGCGGAAAAGGTTTTTCCCCTTGCAATGATAGTGTTACAGTTAACTGTAATGCTTTTGGGCGTGGTTTATCATTTATACAGACATTGACTTCAAGTTTTGACATTGTTCCTCCGGGTAATAGCTTCAGGTTAACAATGCCGTTAAATAAAATGATGTAAGGAGATATAGTGATAGCAGCTGATTATAAAAAAATAGCAATATTATTTTCGGTCTTAGTTATTTGTATTGCTATTCATACCTTTTTAGGCTGGTCAATAGTTGCCCTTTGTATGTTGTTTACTGTAAGCCTATTGTTGTGTTTTTTTGATGCAGGGAGGGCTGATGACGCGCAACAAGAGCTAAAAAAGAGTGCTGAAGAAGACTTTCACCACGCTAAACAAGCTTACAAACAATTACTCAGGGAAATTGATGAGCTTATGCTGGAGTGCCGGGATAGCATTTTGGCCATTAATTCGACCCAAAATCATGCCGTTGAAACCCTTACCGGGTCTTTTAGTGGCCTGAAGAGCCTCACGGAGTTCCAAAGTCAGGAGATTGTTAAACTGCTGGCTTCAGACAAAACTGAATCAGGCAAAACCTGGATGGAAGAGTTTGCCACAAATACTGCTAACACCCTTGAGCGGTTCGTTGAGACGACGATCAATATGTCGGCATCTTCAATGGACTTGGTTGAGCAGGTCGACAAGATCAACAGTTCGGTGCCCGACGTATTGAAAGCGTTGAAAGATATTGATCAGATAGCCTCACAGACTAACTTATTGGCACTGAATGCTGCGATTGAAGCCGCCCGTGCCGGTGAGGCAGGGCGAGGCTTTGCGGTAGTAGCCGACGAAGTGCGGTCTTTGTCAAATCGCTCAGCGGGCTTCAGTGAGCAAATCCAGAAAAGACTTAAAGACATGGCTGATCAAATACAACGACTTACTTCAGATATTGGGCATGTTGCTTCGCAGGATGTAAGTTATGTGATGGATGCAAAAAAAGATGTACAGCAGGCCATGAGCCAGTTAGTGAGTAAAGCTTCTGATGACAAAATGCATACAGAGCATTTAGCTGATAATACAAAAGCATTGCAGCAATCACTGTATGACGCCATCCGTGGCTTGCAGTTTGGTGACATTAATTCGCAGCATTTAGTATACGCAGCTGAAAACCTGGGTTTTATTCAAAGTCACCTCGTAGGGTTAAAAAGTAGCGAAGTGGTGCACGTTAATGCAGATTTGCATAAAAAGTTACAGGAAATGCGTGAATATCGCGAAAAACGTTTAAATCCAGTATCTGCCTCGTCAGTAGATGGCGGTGATATTGATTTTTTCTAATACAAAGTTAAGGAAACACAATGGTAGATAAGCAAACAATAAGGTTGCCTGAAAGATTCGACTTTAGTTTTCATAAAAACTTTAATGCGGCTTATGAGCCTTTGCTAACGGATACACAAATTAAAGAGCTTGAACTTGACTTCAGCCAGGTACTTTACCTGGATAGTTCTGCTTTAGGTATGTTGGTGTTACTGGCAAAAAAGTTAGCCAATACTAAAGTGGTTTTATCTATTGTCGGGGCTCATGGTACTGCAAAGGATATTATTAATATGGCTAATTTATTCAAACTTTATCAGCTTAAGTAGCTTAAATTAGAGCAGTTATTTTTAACTTATTTCCAGGATAGTTTATGACAAAACATATTCTTATTGTTGATGACTCAGCCTCAATTCGACAGATGGTAGAGGTAACCTTGAAGTCAGCAAAATATCAGGTAACAGCTGCTAAAGATGGCCAGGAAGCCTTTGAACTGTGCCAGAAAAATCAGTACGCCTTTGTGCTTACAGATCAAAACATGCCACGTATGGACGGTTTAACGTTAATTAAGTCTTTGCGTGGTTTGTCTGGTTACCGTACCACACCGATAGTAGTACTCACTACCGAAGCCAGTGATGACATGAAAGCAAAAGGCCGCGCCGCGGGCGCTACCGGCTGGATGGTAAAACCTTTTGATCCGGCGAAACTGTTACAGGTAGCCAGCAAAGTGCTTGTATAACAGGTACTTTTAAGAAAGAGAGGCGTGGTTATGTCGATTGATATGAGCCAGTTTCACGGTGTTTTTATTGAAGAAAGCCATGAGCATTTAGATGATATTGAACGTTTATTGATGGCGCTTAATATTGATCAGCCCGATTTAGAAGAGTTAAACAGTATTTTCCGCGCGGCGCACTCGATTAAAGGCGGCAGTGGTATTTTTGGTTTTGAAGCTCTCATTTCCGTAACCCATGTGATGGAGAACTTGTTCGATAAAGCCAGACAGGCAAAGTTTAGTTTTACTAGTCATGTTATTGATGAATTACTGAAGGCTGTGGACATTCTGCGTGCATTATTAAACGCATACAGCGATGGCGCT
Organism: Arsukibacterium sp.; assembly: GCF_036735525.1. Lineage (NCBI taxonomy): Bacteria > Pseudomonadati > Pseudomonadota > Gammaproteobacteria > Chromatiales > Chromatiaceae > Arsukibacterium > Arsukibacterium sp. The sequence continues at coordinate 13,731 of NZ_DAINOE010000079.1, forward strand.
GAACCTGATTGGTCTGTTGTTGAGCAAACAACTACGTTGGTTGAAGCGCTGTTACATCCTGCAGCGGTTGAGGAACAAGGCTTTGGCTTTTTTGCTGACGAGAATCAGATAGCAGAAAATGACGATGGTTTTGGTTTCTTTAAAACCCCAGTGATGCAAGACGATATTGCTGGTTTTGGTTTTTTTGATGAAACAGAAGCTCAGTCTGCTGCGCAGGTTGAAGAAGGCTTTGTTTTTTTTGAGCCAAAACAATCAGCTAAACCGGCGTCAGACAAGCCAGATAAAGCATCAGAGCCAAAGATTGCGGCAAGCCAGGTCACAGCAAAATCTGTAGCTACGCCAGTCCCTAAAACACCGGCAGCGGCTAAAGTTGAAGCCGTTGAAGCAAACAGTATTCGTGTTGACATTTCGAAAGTTGACAATTTGGTGAACCTTGCCGGCGAGTTAGTGATAACCCAGTCAATGCTAAATCTATTGGGTGCAGAAGTTGATGGGCCTGTCGCTGAGCGCTTGCAAACGGCACTGGCAGAACTGGAACGCAACACCCGTGACCTGCAAGAAAGCATTATGACAATCCGGATGTTACCACTTTCATTTGTTTTTAACCGTTTTCCAAGAGTAGTCAGAGACTTATCACACAAGTTACACAAACAGGTTGAACTGGTCATTGAAGGTGGCCAGACAGAAATTGATAAGGGCTTAATTGAGCGCCTGGTTGATCCCTTAACGCATTTGGTGCGCAATAGTCTGGACCACGGTATTGAAGTGCCAGCCACCCGCTTAGAACGCGGCAAACCTGAACTAGGCAAGCTGACGTTGAAAGCCGAGCAAAAAGGCGGAAATATTCTTATTAGTGTGATTGATGACGGTGGCG
>NZ_DAINOE010000080.1:0-14531 GCF_036735525.1 Arsukibacterium sp.
GCATAGTTCAGCCCGAGCCATTTACTGATGGTGTTACTGCTGTAGAACGTGACAGCATTATTAATGTTAACCCGGAAAACTCACGTATGTTTAAATTTGACCCAGGAGTGACTCTGGATGACTTAGTTCGCACAGTAAATGCGGTAGGAGCCGCGCCAGGCGATTTAATGGCAATACTCGAAGCACTTAAAGAAGCCGGAGCTATCCATGGCGAGTTAGTGGTAATTTAACATGAAAGCACCCTCGGTTTCATATCATGACGTAGCCAGCCTGCAGCAAATTCGTGCTCAGGATGATAAAGCCGGTTTACGCCAGGCGGCTGAGCAGTTTGAAGCGATTTTTATGAGCATGCTGCTCACCAGTATGCGCAAAGCTAATGCTGCCTTTGAAGCCGAAGGTATGATGAACAGCCAGACCACCGAGTTTTACCGTGATATGCATGACAGCCAGCTGTCAACCGATTTAGCCAGTAAGGGCGCCCTGGGCTTAGCTGATTTATTGGTGCAACAATTAGACCCCAGTGCAGTAGCCAACAGACCAAAAAGAAGTGATCAACTGCTGATGCCGGGTGCTATGACAAATGCTGATGGGTTTACTCTGGCGGCCAAGCCAACAGACTTTGCGATGCCAACAACAGCAACGCCCCGTATTGGGCCTTTAACATTAGCTCCCAGAATGGCGGCAGCGAATACTCAGCCAGCCCTGACTAAGCCTGCCGCTAATCAATCAGGACCTGTGCCAGCGAAGCAAGTGACTGCCTCTGAACCAGTGGACTGGCAGATAAGCTCGCCGGTTGATTTTGTTCGCAGCTTGTTACCGGCGGCCAAACAAGCCGCCAAAGCATTGGGCCTGGATCCTATGGCAATAATAGCCCAGGCTGCACTGGAAACCGGTTGGGGTCAACGCATGATTAAAACGGCCGCGGGCGATAATAGTTTTAATTTATTTGGCATTAAAGCCAGCCGTAATTGGCAGGGTGAAACGGCAGTAGTGGATACGCTGGAATACAGGCAAGGTGTGGCACAGCGTGAGCAAGCGCGCTTCCGTTCATATCAAAGCCCTGAGCAGAGTCTGGCCGACTACAGCCATTTTATTGCCAACAGCCCGCGCTATCAGCAGGCAGTTCAGGTGGCCAATGAACCGGCAGCCTATTTTAGTGAGCTACAGGCTGCGGGTTATGCCACGGATCCCAATTATGCACAAAAAATTATGGCCGTATTTCGTAGTCCGGCTTTTGAACAAGTACGTGCTGAGCTAAATAGTACTCAAGAAATAAACAGCGCAGCCGAAGACTAACCTGTCAGCCTGATTTTGGGCAGTGGAGCACCAGATGTCAGATAACTTACTCAAAATTGGCACAACGGCGGTATTAGCTAGCAGTAGCTTGCTTAATACCACCAGTAATAATATTGCCAATATTAATACTCCTGGCTATGTACGGCAGCGTACAGAGTATCAGGCGCAAATTTTGGGTTTAGGGGTAGAAGGCAGAGGTACGACTGAACGGCTGGTTAATGAATTCACCTTAAAACAGCTGCGTCGTGATACCTCTAATTATGCCTATTCACAACAGTATGTTCAGGAAGCGAATCGGGTTGATGCGCTGTTTTCAAACCCGGCAAATAGCATTGCCACCGGAATGAACGATTTATTTGCACAAATTCAAACGGCAAATAATGACCCCACTCAGCTGGCTAACCGGCAATTGATTATTGGCAGTGCCAAGGCATTGTTAGACCGCTTTGAAGGTATGTCTAACCTGATTTTGGATCAGGAAAATTTTATTAATGAACAATTAGATATTTATGTAAATGAAACCAATGATTACATAAAGCAAATTGCTATCCTAAATAAAGATATCGCCGCCTATGGCGGAGGTGCCAGCCGGCCAATGCCTCTGGACTTACTTGATAAACGTGATCAGGCCATTTTAAAACTATCTGAAATGCTTGAAATCAAAGTAATGGAAGCAAATAACGGTGAAAAACTGGTATTTATGAATGATGGCCAGTCGTTAGTGGTAGAGCAGGGCGAATTTCGGTTATTGTCCTTGCGAGGTGACCCTGATGCCTCGCGTAAAGAGTTGCAATTACAATTGAGCACAAACAGCAGTGTGCTGCGCGATGTTAACTCGAAAAATATTGGCGGTAAGTTAGGCGCTATAGTGGCGTATCGGGAAGAGATTTTAGATCCGGTACAAACGCAATTAGGCCAGGTAGCCTTATCGTTAGCTGATGCATTAAATCAACAAAACAAATTAGGCATGACATTAAATGGGCAGTTTGGTGGTGATTTATTTCGTTTACCCGAATTTAGCGCACTGCGATATCAGCAAAATAGCGCCAGTGGCAGGATTGATTTTAGTTTAGAGCCAGGCCGCGGCAATCAGCTACCGCCCAATAACTTTATGGTGAATATCACCGGGCCAGATTCATTAACCATTGAAGCGGTAGACAATAAGGGTAATGTGATTCCAGACTCGGCTATTAGTTTTACTGGCCTTGATTTCAGTACAGAAGTAAATTTAACTGCGGCAGATAGCCCGGATGACGACCTCTATGGTCTGCAACTAAAATTAAACGGTGTAGTCTCTGGTGATCAATTTTTATTAAAACCGTTAAGCAGTGTATCAAGACAAATTGCCATGGCGACCAACAGGCCAGAAGATATTGCCCTGGCTAGACCGTTGCGCGGTAACTTTGAAACTGGCAATTTGGGTAATGGTCGGATAGATGGCTTAACGATTAACAGTACCGACCCAGCTAGCACGGTATTTTCTCCGCCCAGTACAGTAACAGGTGCGCCTTTTACTATTGTTTACCATGATACTAATGAATTCAGGATTTTTGATAGCACCAATACCTTAATAGGTACCGCCAATTATGGTACTAATAACTATATCAATGTATTTGCGACTGCAGGCGGCGGCCTGGAAGAATATGGATTTGATTTAAATATTAGTGGTGTGCCAAGAGTAGGTGACCGTTTTATCGTGGAGTACAACCAAAATGGTTTTAACGATAACCGCAATGGTTTGGCCATGGCACAATTACAAACTGCCCCCACTACCCGCCGTAACGCGGTAACTGTCCCGAATGCGGTAAATGAATACAGTTTTAATCAGTCGTACGCCACTATGGTCGGCACCATTGGTGAGCGCACCCGTCAGGCACGTACCACGGATGAAGCCTATGGTGCTATACTCGAACAAACCACGCTTTGGTATGAGTCGTTATCAGGCGTCAGTTTAGACGAAGAAGCGGCTAACTTAGTTCGCTTTCAACAAAGCTATGCAGCTGCGGCGCGGATTTTATCCACCTCGCAAACCATTTTCGACACCCTGTTACAGGCAGTGAGGTAACCCCATGCGCTTATCCTTTAATATGCAATTTAACCAAAGTCTGAATGGCATTTTGGATACGCAGAAAAAAATGTCACGGGCCGAAAACCAACTCACTAAACAAACCCGCATTTTATCTCCGGCAGATGATCCGGCCGGTGCCGCTAAGGTGTTGGGTCTGGATCAAAACCTGGCGCAAATCGAGCAGTTTCAGAAGAATAGTGTGTTGTTGCAAAATAATCTTGCGCTTGAAGAGACGGTATTGACCAATATGCGGAGCTCTTTTGACAGGGTCAGCACGCTCGCTATCGCCTCAGGAAATGGTACCTATACGGAACGTGAGCGGGTAGCAATTGCCTTTGAACTGAAAAATATCCAGACAGAGTTGTTTGATCTGATGAATACTAAAAGTGCTGATGGCAGTTATATTTTTGCCGGTTTCCAAGATAAAACACCAGCCTATGTTTTTGAACAAAGTACGGGTCAATATGAATTTCGTGGTGATGATGGTTTTAGGGCTTTACAGATATCCCCTTCTATTAGTTTGCCAGGCAATGATAGTGGTAAAGCGGTTTTTGATGATGTTTTTGCACGCTTTAAAACCACGCCGCCAGTAGTCATCAGTGGCAGTCCGGATAGTGTTAAAATTGATGTTACCGAGCAAAATCAGTTTAACGGATTTTATCAAAATAATTTTGACAGCACTACGCCAGCTAATAACACCTATAACATCGTTATTGATGGAGCCAGTAATTATCAAATCCTGCAAAATGGTGTTGCCTTGTCGCCTGCTGTGACAGGGACTTTTGTGGATGGTCAGAATATTAATTTTAATGGATTATCTATCCAAATCAGAGGTGCTGCTGCTGTTCCCGGGCAAGTTGACTTTACTTTACCTCCACCTGAGAAAAAAAATATTCTGAATACTATGCAAGATTTCATTTCTGTATTGGAATCTACGGATCTTACTAGTGAACAACTGACAGCTGCTATTCGAGATGTGCTGGCGCAAACAGAGGGCAGTGCTGCTAAATTGGATGGAACCCTCGCCAATATTGGTGGGCGCTTGAATGTGCTGGAAAGCGTCTTTGGTGGTAATGAAGATTTAATTATCAATAATAAGGAGTATAAGGCTGATTTATCTGAAGTGGACTTTGCAGCGGCCATGACAGAAATTAAACGCCAGGAAATTGCCTTGCAGGCGGTGTCGTCGACATTCAGTAAAATTGCGACAACAACCTTATTTGATTTTATCCGTTAAGTCGTTTTATTGTGCCGATTTAGCCAGATTCGTTAATAATACTGAAGATGCTATTATCGGCAGCTTTAATTGCAACTTTAATTTATTTTTAAATTATAAATCAAAGGTTTAAAAACTAAAAAAAGCAAAAAAAAATTCTCAAGTTTTCCAAATTTCCTCCGATAACTATTTAACACGGCAAGAAACAGGCAATACGAAGTAAAAATTGCCACTACCAGTTAAAAAGCGAGGAAAATACCATGTCTATATTCGTAAACACCAATGCTTCATCTTTAAATGCTCAGCGTCAATTGATCAACTCAGGTGGCGCTTTAGATACCGCCTTCAAGCGTTTGTCATCTGGTTTTCGCATCAACAGTGCTGCTGATGATGCCGCTGGCTTACAAATATCTAACCGTTTAACCAGTCAAATCAATGGCTTGGATCAAGCAACCCGTAATGCAAATGACGGCATTTCACTAGCCCAGGTCGCAGAAGGTGCTTTTGATGAGATGACCAATGCTTTGCAACGGATGCGCACCCTGGCCATTCAATCTCAAAACGGTATTTCAAATACCGATGATAAAGAAGCGTTACAAAAAGAATTTAATGCTTTGCGCACTGAAATTACCCGGATTGCAGAAACCACAGAGTTTGGTGGTCAAAAACTGCTAACAGGCGGCTTTTCAGCTAAAGTGTTGGTTGGTGCTCAGGCTACAGCAAATGACTTTATTTCTGTTAACGTTAGCGCAGCGGCTGGTGCAGGGTGGACAGCCACTGGCTTGAGTTTAGATGGCTTTGATCTTTCAGATGCTGTTGGAACAGCCACAGGTGCCTCTGCTGCAATGGCTACTATAGATTTAGCGATTAAAGCCGTAGATGGCAAACGTGCTGACTTAGGTGCTGTACAAAACCGCTTCCAGGCGACAGTACGAAATTTATCAAATATTTCTGAGAACGTGTCTGGTGCTCGCGCCCGGATCCGTGATACCGATTTTGCCAAAGAAACGGCAGAATTAACCCGGGCGCAAATCTTGCAACAAACGGGTACCACTGTATTAGCTCAGGCTAATCAGCGTCCACAGGCTGCACTGAGTTTACTGCAGTAAATCAAGTAGCTGAAGCTTTCTGATATTGCAGTATCAGATGGTCTTGCCGGATTTGCTTCAGCGGAGTGACTCGCTTTATTAAAAGCCACCTTATGGTGGCTTTACTTTACTTGAGTTCTGCGTTAACCAGCGTTTAAAGGAATCGTCATGTTAACTTTCAGTCTTGCTTTAGTGATGATTGTTAAAAACGAGGCAAGATCGATTCAGCGTTGCCTGGACAGTATATCCCCTTTTGTTGATTCAATGCTGGTATTGGATACAGGTTCAACAGACAACACCGTTGCACTTGCACGTGCATGTGGTGCCAGGGTTGAGCACTTCCGTTGGCGCAATGATTTTGCTGCAGCAAGAAATGCGGCACTGGCTTTTTCAAATGCAGACTGGAATATTATTTTAGATGCTGATGAGTGGCTTAGTCGCGGCAAAGAGTCGTTGCAGCAATTACGCCAGCAAAAACCTGATTTTGTCGGTTCTGTTGAAATTGTCAGTAGCTATGTCATTGCAGATTGTAAACAGCATGGTCACAGTATTATTAGCAGAGTCTTGCCAAAAGGGGTGCGTTACAAAGGTATAATCCATGAGCAACCCGAACATGTATTGCCAGTCAAGCCGCTACAGATACAGCTGGGGCATGATGGTTACGAACCTGCTCAACAGCAGGCTAAAAAACAACGTAACCTTCAACTCTTGCAGCTCGCTTTACAGCATGATCCCGATGATTGTTACCTTCACTATAAGCTTGGCGTAGAGCTAGAGTTGGCAGGTCAATCCGCTGCTGCGATAAAGTACTATGAACAGGCATCGCATGTTTCTTCCAAAGCTATAACTTGGCGCCTCGATTTGGTGATTCGCTTGCTATTTTTATACAAAAAGCACAAGTGTTTTTCTGAAGGTTTGATGTTGGCAGAGCAAGAATCCGCTTTGCGTAATTTGTCAGCTGATTTTGACTTTGCCTTAGGAGATTTTTATCTTGAGCTTGCCATTCATCAGCCAGTGCAGGCAACAGTGATTATTCCTAAAATTGAACAGTGCTGGCTTAACTGCCTTAAAAAAGGGGAGGTCAGTGGGGTTAATGGTGCTGTGGCTGGGCGTGGCAGCTTTCTTGCAGCCCATAACCTGGCTATTTTTTATCAAAGCCTGGGTAAAACAGATCAAAGCCAGCATTACTTTCAACTAGCCTCGGATTTCTGATTTTCTCAGCCCCTCTTAAATTCAGCTGCCAAATAATGCTTGCTAAAAATAAAAATAAAAATAAAAAAATCACTAAAGTTTATAAAACTCCTGCCGATAACCTGAATAAGCCAAGTTGCAGCTTGGCTCAATTAACGGGCTAACCGTATTATCAACAACAGTTTGCGGCTTGATTTTTTAGCTAAAAACTAAGGAGTGACTCATGGCTTTATTTGTCAACACTAACGCATCGTCGTTAAATGCTCAGCGCCAGCTGTTAAACTCTGGTGGTGCTTTAGATACTGCATTTAAACGTTTATCATCAGGTTTTCGTATCAACAGCGCAGCTGATGATGCGGCAGGCCTTCAGATCTCTAACCGCTTAACCAGTCAGATCAATGGCCTGGATCAAGCAACCCGTAATGCTAATGATGGTATTTCATTAGCTCAGGTTGCTGAAGGTGCCTTTGAGGAGATTACCAGTTCTCTGCAACGGATGCGGACATTATCAGTGCAAGCTCAGAACGGCATTTCAAATACCGATGATAAAGACGCGCTGCAAAAAGAGTTCAATGCACTACGCACAGAAATTACTCGTATCGCCAATACTACCGAGTTCGGTGGTCAGAAGTTGTTGGATGGCGGCTTTTCGGCCAAGGTGTTAGTGGGTGCTCAGGCGTCAGCTAACGACTTTATCTCCGTAAACGTCAGTGCTTCTGGCACTGCAACAGCTTGGACTGCCGCTGGCCTGAGCCTGGATACTTTTAATCTGGCCACTACAGGGGCTACTGGCGCATCAGCAGCAATGACTGCCATAGATGATGCAATAAAAGCAGTTGATGGTAAACGTGCTGATTTAGGTGCTATTCAAAACCGTTTTCAGGCGACCATTCGTAACTTATCGAATATCTCTGAAAACGTGTCTGGTGCGCGGGCACGGATCCGTGATACTGACTTTGCAAAAGAAACCGCAGAGTTGACCCGGGCGCAGATTCTGCAGCAAACCAGTACTACTGTTCTGGCGCAGGCGAATCAGCGGCCTCAGGCAGCATTATCGTTACTGGGCTAAAATAGACAGTTACAAGGTGGAAGTAACACTTCCACCTTGTTTATACTGCCGGAGGAATTATGAGTAACGTTAGCAATACAACAATGTTAAGCTTTACCAATAAAGCCGCTGATATTTCTAGCAGCGACAAGGTAATGTTTAATAGCAATAATACCAACTCAAATGCGGCCTTAAAAAGTACGGTAGTCTCAAAAAGTGAAGCAGTTGAAAGCAATAACGTTGCCAAACAACCTGAACCAGAGGTTTTGCAGCAGGCCTTAGATGTCATTAATCGAGCGGCTGTTATCGAGCAGCGTTCTTTGAGTTTTTCTGTTGATGAGCTTTCCGGTCGGTCTATTATTAAAGTGGTTGACCAGACAACAGATCAATTGATCCGGCAAATACCGTCAGAAGATTTATTAAAAGTCGCGCAAGATATAAAAAGGCTGCAAGATGAGATGGGCCAGTCTTTAGGTTTATTAATTGACCGAAAAGTCTAATGTTATAAAAAACAAGAGGTGAACTATGTCTAATATCAATTTTCTGGGTGCAGCGTCAGGTTTGCCTCTGGAAGAGCTGGTCTCTACCTTAGTCAGGGTAGAACGTGACAGCAAGTTTGCCAGAATTAATAAAACGAAAGCTACTCTTGATGCCTCTTTATCCGGTATAGGACGGTTAAAGTCTGCCTTATCAGCATTTCAGGATGCTGCTAAAAAATTAGGCGGCGATAACTTAAGAGCTCGCTCAGTCAATATTACCCAGCCTGTTGCTGATAAAACCTTTATTGAAGCTACAGCCAGCAATACGGCAGCGGCTTCGAGTTTTGATATCAAGGTTAACCAACTGGCCAGAGGCAGTCGATTAGAAAGTGCTGACTTGGCCTATAGCAGCTCGAATGATGTTATTGCCACAAGCGACGGCACATTAACCTTTAGTGCGGGAGATAAAAGTTTTGATATTGACGTTACCGCCGGCATGACACTTAACCAGTTAAGGTTAAAAATTAACGAAAGTGCTGATAATTTTGGTGTTAATGCCAATATCATTAATGCAGGTGGCAGTGTTGGCACTAAGTTGGTGTTAAGTTCATCTGTAAGTGGTGACGCAAATGATCTAGTTGTAAGCAACAATGATGCTGAACTAGATAACCTGTCTACCGTGCCTACTGGCGCTACACCTGGCTTAAGTTCGGTGCAGGCTGCACAGGATGCTGAAGTGGAGCTGGATGGCATCATTTCGCGCAGCAGTACCAACACTTTTACAGATGTGATTCAGGATGTCACCTTAACGGTCAGAGCAGAAACTCCCTTAGGTAACAATGCCAAGCTTGATATCAGCACCAATAAGAAAGCCGCAGAAGAAAACATTAATGCTTTTATCAAAAGCTACAATGAATTAGTCGATCAGGTAAATAGCCTCACTCGCAAACGTACGCTGAGCGCTGATGGTTCAACAGTAACGGCTGATGGCGGCGCACTAAACGGCGATCCACTCCCGCGATCTATGATGACACAATTGCGTGGCATTATGGGTACTACGATAGCCGGTGGTGACGATGAAATGAATACGTTGTATTCATTAGGAATTACCTTTAACAAAGCAGGCAAGTTAGAAATTAGTACCTCTACAGAATTTGGCGGCGAAACGGGAAAGCAGCGTTTTGATAAAGCCTTATCCGAGAATTATGACAATGTTGCTAAAATGTTTGGTGGGACAGATGGGCTCATTAATAGCTTAGATGGCTTTATCAAAGAGTTTAATCAGTCTGGTGGAATTATTGCAACAAAAGAGTCGTCTATACGTACCCAGTTATCAAATAATACTAAAGCTTCGGATGCTGCTGGCCGATATATAGCTAGTTTTGAAGAATCTTTACGCAAGCGCTATACGGCACTGGATGGTTTGCTTGCACAAATGCAACGCACACAGACAAGTGTTACTGCTGCTTTATCAGGTTTACCCGGCTTCATTACTAATAAATCCAAATAAAACACATTAAATCTATCTGGAGAGCATTATGAGCTACGGTATTAAAGCTTACAAATCGGTAGGTGTTAAAGATGATCTTGCAGTGGCAGATCCGCATCGTATAATTCAGTTGTTAATGCAAGGCGCTCTTGAAAATATGGCTAAAGCAAAAGGGCATATTGAGCGTAAAAATTATGCAGGTAAATCAGAGGCAATCTCTAAAACCATGGCGATTATTGGTGCATTACAAAGTAGTCTCGATATGAAAGCTGGTGGTGAGATTTCTGAAAATTTATATTCACTTTACGAATTTATGTTAAATGAGCTCAGCGTTGCTAGTCGCGAACAAAGCCAAACTAAGATACAGGAAGTGATGGACTTATTGTTGACTATTAAGTCTGCCTGGGACCAAATTCCTGTTGTAGATAGAGAAAAAGGCTATGCTATGCGTTCTTCGCTAGCACAAGGTGCGGCTTAATGCCCTTACCTGAACAATTGATAGTTGATATTTCTCAAATCCGGCTGCAATTTAAGCAACTGCTAGCTGATGATACATTTTTGGAGTCTGCAGCTGCAGTTGAATTAATTAAACAGTTTGAACACCTTCTTTTAGATTATTCAGTACAAGCTAAGTCTGATAAAGAACTTGCTGACTACTTGGCTTTACAACTTAGCTGGTTAATAATTGAAACAAATGAAATCACTTCGCAAAAAATGGTTGTTGCCGAACAGTTACTTCAAATAACACGTGCCAGAAAAGGTAATGCCAGTTACGATAACCATAAATTAGAATAAGTAATTAATCGTTATGCATTATTCTTTATACAACCAAATTCAGCTCCACTCGAAATTGCAAAGCATAAATGAGCAACAGCTAGCTGAATCTATTACTTATCATAAAAAAATCAATCATATTGCCTTTGAGCATTATTGTCCGTCTTTACTACCGTTGATTCATCAAGTAGAACAAGAATCAGTCCGTTTTTCTTTGTTTTGTAATAACAAGGGAAAAGCTAATGTGATTGATAGACAAAATAGCACGGCAGTTTATGAAGAAGATCCAGATAAAGATGCAGAGCGAGAGGTAAAGGATTTCATCTCTAAGGCGCCTTTCATCTCGCTTACGCCTATTCAGCAGACCGATCATTGGTCAGTAGAGGCATTGCCTGAACAAGTTGATGTTGTTTGCATGATGGGGATGGGGTTAGGCCATCAAATTCTGCCACTGATATCAGAACGAAAAATTAGCTGTTTAATTATTTATGAACCTGATTTAACTATGTTGCAGTGTTCAGTAAAAAGCGTCGATTGGCAGAGTATTTTTATTACTTCTGCCAAGCAAGGTACGCTAATATCCCTTCAGATGGGAAAAGATGGTAGTGATATTGCTAGCGACTTAAATGAATTATGCATGCATATCCCAAAGCTACAAAAGTTTTATGTTTATAGACATTTAAGTAACCCGGTCACAGATGAAGTGCTAGCGACATTATTCCAATTAAATGGCAACAAGGCTGAATTACTTAAAAAAAACAGGCAATACTTAGGCTATACTCATCCGGCAGATTATTTGCCTGTACGATTCAAAGGTATTTTAGGAAACAAACAATACCAACACATCGACTCAAGCCTTCATGATCGTTTTGAGCAAAATATAACGGCCTTTGAACAGTTTTACCCTGAAATCGCTCAATTAATACGAGGCTTTGAGGCTAAAAGATGGCTTTTAGTTGAAGATGAGTGCGGTAAAGTTAACTTATGGCACTCAGCACGCAATGCTCTTTTGCATAAAGATAAAGACATCGATGCTGAGCTGACAATTAATTATTCTCTAAATCAACCCTCTAAAGACGATGTTATTTTAGGGCAAAAAGTTGCATGGAAATTCCGGCATTATGTTCATTATCAAGCTATAGCTAAATTACAGCCATTATTCAGTGAAATGGCCCAGCAAAAAAGCATTGTGCCTGAGCAGATTAATTCATTGATCATATTTGGCTTGGGAGTAGGGGCGTTTTTGCCATCATTATTAGCGCGCCGTGAAATATCCAATTTATACCTATGTGAGCCGAACATTGAACATTTTTATGCCAGTTTATTTGTAACAGACTGGGCAGGCTTGTTTAATGAGGCGGCTTTAACAGAAAAACGTGTATATCTGAATATTGGTGGTGATGGCAGTGATTATTTCAATGACTTAATGCAGCAGTTCTATAGTGTTGGTGCTTTCTCTATTGCTAGTACATATATTTTACAGACGACTGCTAATGCTTTCTTAAATGAAAACGTAAATAGGTTGCGCGAGCAGTTAAAGGTGGTACTTACAATAGGTGATTATTATGATCATGCAAGATTTGGCATAAGTCATACCTACAAAAGTTTTCAATTAGGGCACAATTGGTTAAAAGCTGATCGTAGTAGCTATATTCATCACAAAGCAACACAGTTACCCGTTTTTATTGTTGGCAATGGCCCAAGTCTAGACCAATGTGCAGACTATATAAAAGAGCATCGTCACAATGTTATTTTAGTTAGCTGCGGCACAGCATTAAAGCCTTTATATCATTTGGGTTTAACACCAGATTTTCATGCTGAAGTGGAACAAAACCGTTCAACTCACCTCTGGATTACTCAAGTCAAGGACGTTGATTATCTAAAAAGAATCAGGCTTATATCTGTTAACGGTATACATCCGGATACGGCTGCACTTTTTGCTGACACATATCTTGCTTTTAAAGAGGGAGAGGCTTCAACGACCTTATTTAACAAAGCACTCAGAAATGCTGAAAGTATAGCGCAGCTTAGGTACGCTTATCCTACAGTTTCTAATCTTGCAGTAAATTGGTTGCTACAAGCTGGCTTTAAACAATTATATTTATTGGGTGTAGATTTAGGTTATGTTGATATTAATAATCATCATTCAATCCATTCCATTTATTACAAAAATGGCCAATCAACCTACGATTATTCAAAAAAACATGGCCAAGCTATTCCTGTGGCAGGTAATTTCAGGCCTTCAGTGAAAACAAAAATTGAGTTCGATATTTCTCGTCGAATATTAGAGCAAAATATAAAGTTTCACCCTGACTCTGTCGAAATTTATAATTGCAGCGATGGTGCATTTATAACGGGAGCCTCGTCATTACAGCCGGGACAAATTCTGACATTTAAGCCAGAAACAAATGTTTCTGTAATTTTATCTGATTTTTTACAACTGAGTTCTAGTGAAAACGATTTCAGCAACGATTTGAACTATTTTGACAGACACTATAGTGTTGATAGCATAGTTGAATGTGTAAAATTGTGGCGTGAACTATTGATACAGCCTGTAACTGACTACATGAGCGCGAGAAGTGTTATTGAGCAACAATGGATCTTATTCAAACAGCAGGCTGCTTTATATGAAGGTGTTGTTTTTTATTTACTTTATCGCAGCAGTTGTTATTTTTTGAGTCTGATGACCAAGCTGTTACCAATGATGCAACAGAATAATAACCGTCTGGAAGAAAAAGCGCTGTCACAATTTAAAGAGATTACCTCCGTTTGGAGTGAATATCTGGCGCAATTGGCGGAGGATTTCGCGGCAGAAAAATTTAAGCTAGATACAACTACCTGGTAAAAGCTTCTGATATGAGGCGAAAAGTTGCCAGCTTAGAAATTTAAATCGAGGTTTTTAATAAGAAATATAGTAACTTATGTTGCTGAAATAAAGTGAATTTTATCGGAGTGCACAGGATGGATACTTCAAAGGACGAAATGCAGCTAGCATTTTGTATTGATGAAAATTACGCTGTTCATCTTGCGACTTTTTTGCACAGTATAGCTAAGTACTGGCCGACAAAAACCAGCGCAACACTTCATATTGTTGGTCAATTATCGCCTCTGACACAACATAAACTCATGCTGGTTGCTCATGCTAATTGGCGTCTACATTTTTTTACTGAGGTGCCGAGCTACACCCGGTTGCCGATTAGTGAACGCTATCAGGGACGTCTTAATGATGTGACTTATTATCGGTTAGCTTTAGCTGAACTCTTACCTCATTTAAACAAAGTCCTGTTTCTTGATGCAGATATGCTGGCTACAGCAGATATTAGTACATTATGGCAAGAGCCTCTGCAGGGAGCTATAGTTGCAGTTGTTTCAGACAGCGCATTATGTGCGCAGTCTCGATGGACGACTTTGCAGTTAACTGAATCTAATTACTTTAATGCCGGCATGATGTTAATAGACCTATGCCAATGGCGGGACAAATTGATTTCACAAAAGGTCATCGATGCCCTGTTGCAACACCCTGAGTGGGAATATAACGATCAGGATGGCCTTAACGTCGCGCTTGATGGTCGTTGTACATATATTGCTGAACGCTGGAATTACCAGACCTATGCTGTGCGTAAGCAATGTTGTTCTGAGCCTGCTATTGTGCATTTTACCGGACAGGAAAAGCCCTGGCATTTTGGTGCAAGTCACCCAAACCGGGCAGATTATTTGTGGCATAAACAGCATACGCCGTTTGCAGATGTCCCTTTAATTCATTTTCTTGATGGGGCTGACGAAGCCTTACTGGCGTCTTTACAGCAAAAATTAGTTGCAGGACGCTTGGTTATTTATGGTGGTGGCCAACGGGGCCGGCGTTTGGTGGCCTGGCTACAAGCC
>NZ_DAINOE010000081.1:0-14208 GCF_036735525.1 Arsukibacterium sp.
CGCTTGTTGTTGTTGTTGTTGTTGGCGAGTACTTTGTAATTGCTGCGTCAGTTCTTTGCACTGCAACTGCTCAGCGGCTAACAGTTCGGCCTGCTGCTCAGCCTGTTGTTTGTATTTATGCTGCTGCTCTAGCTGCTGTTGCCATTGCTGCTGCTGTTGCTCAGCATCACTTAATGCTTGCTTAGCCTGTTGCAACTCAGACTGTAACTGGTTGTTTTGCTGCTGCTGCAACTTACACTGTTGCTGCCAGTTTTCCAGCTCCTCTGACAGCTGTTGGCGCTGCGTTTCAGCCTGCTGCAATGACGCTTCTGCCTGTTGCTGCTGCTCAATCGCTGCACTGAGTTGCACTTCCAACTGTTGTAATTGCTGCTGATACTGCTCAGCGGCTTTATTATCCTCAGTTGGCTCAGGCTGATGCTGTAGTGCCTGTTCAGCGGCCTGAACCGCCGCCTGAGCTTGCGCTAAGCTCTGCTGCAGTTGCTGTTCGCGCGCCAGCAATTCGCTGTTTTGCTGCTGCACATTTTTCAGTTCAGCGCCCAGGGCTTGCAGTTGCTTAGCGCCTTCCGATTGCTGCTGCTGCAAACGCGACAATTGCTCATTATCTGTTGCAGCCACTGGTACAGCTAAATCCAGCTGTTGTTTAGTTTGCTGCCAGTCTTTAAATAATTTTTGGTAGGCTTGTTCTTGTTCAATTAACCTTTGCTGCCACTGCCCCTGACTGGCGGCCAGCACGCTTTGAGCAAAGTGTTGTAATTGCTGTTGCTGGCGGTTTAGCAATTGGGTGCTTATTTCTGCGAGGCTACTGGCCAGCTGCTGCTGCGCGGCCTGCTCCAGATCGCTTATTAATTGCTGTTCATTGTTTTTATTATTCTTTTTTACTACGTTCATTATCAGTTCTCGCCCTGGCGGCCAGCGTGGCTGCGCCTTGTCTGTGATAATACCCGACGCTGGCAAGCTGCCGAAGACGGGCTAATAGTTCTGCACTTTAGTGTAATATGACTTTACAGCGATAGCTAACCCTAATATCGGATTTTATCCATCAGTAATCACAGAACCATTAGTACTAAACTACGGTCAACAGTATACTGAGTTTATTTTGCTAAACCAGCGGCTAGTCAACACCGTAATTATCTTATTATTCGCGATACAGGATACCATTATGCTAATTCGTACTGCTTTTTTGATTTTGTTGAGTGTTTGCTTATTAAGCGCTTGCGCCAGCGGCCCTAAACTTCGCTCAGATCAAGCGGCTAATGTCGATTTTAGCCGCTATCAAACCTTCGGTTTTGTCGCTGAGCCTGCTACCGATAAAGCCGGTTATTCGACGCTGGTCACCCAGCATTTTAAACAAGCCATCCGTGAGCAAATGCAAGCCAGAGGTTATCGTTACAGCGACACTAGTCCGGATTTACTGGTTAATTTTAACTCTAACACGGTAAATCGCTCAGAAGTGCGCTCCACTCCAGGCGTAACACCACCTTATGGTTATTATCATTACCGTCGTGGTTACTACAGCCCTTTTATGCATTACCGTACTGAAGTGGAAACGGTGCACTATAAGGTTGGCACCGTCAATATTGATGTGGTGGATGCTGCAGCAAAGCAGTTGATTTGGGAAGGCTTAGCTGAGGGTACCTTAACAGATAAAGCGTTACAGCAACCTCAGCAAGCCATACAACAAACAGTGCAACACATTTTTAGTCGTTATCCGCTGCCTGCTGCGCTTTAGTTTCAGCGGCAATGGCTGCTACCTGCTGTTTTAGTGCTGTACAATCTGCCTGGCTATCCAGCTGGCGGATTGACAGCGTTAAATCTGCTACCTTGATACCAAATTTGTGCATACTGGTGCGGTTAATTAAATTCTGCTCATCAATCAGATACATCCAATCTTTTACTTTTACATCCAAGGCTTTATCGTTGTAAGGAATGCGTAAAACATATTCCCAGTACAAGCTATTACCGGCCAGTTGACCACTGGCTTCGCCAACAACATCGCCTGCCGTACCGCTTACCCGCCCGTCAGCAAGTGTTTGTAAGCGCCAGTGCCGCTGCTCAATGCGGCCATCACTAAAATAAAAGACTTCATATAAATCGCCCCGCCCCTGCTGCCATTCACCACATAATTCTGCAGTAAAACGTAAGGTTTGCCGGCCACGCCAATCCTGAAGTACGCCGTGCGCCACTGAGGCGCCGGCCAAAAAACGATCCAGTTGCAATTGTGGGCTTTGTGCCTGGTAATCCAGTACTGAACGGCTACAGCCAGAAAGCAGCAAGGCCGCAGTTAGCGCACATAATATTTTAAGCTTCATGCTTTATCCTTCAATTATTGCATTATCATAGTGGCAGCTTACGCACTAAAGCGCCGGTTGGCTCAGTACCAGGCCAATAAGCGTTGCTGCCAGGCCCCCGCCAGCGCTACAATTTCACTTGTTGCTTTTAGCCAACCGGAACCCGGGGTCGAGTTATTATGCCTGAGCATGTTGAAATTGCTGATTTTTCTGAGTTTTTGCCCCGTTTCGCCGAAGATGGCCTGGTGATCGTTGAGCAATTTTTACCCACAGCGCTTAATCAGGCATTATTACACGAAGCGGTACAGTGTACAGACTATCGCCCAGCGGCCGTGGGTCGACAGCAACAACAGCAACACAACCTCGATATTCGCCGCGATCAGACACATTGGCTGGATGGCGAAAGCCCGGCACAACAAGCCTATCTGGCGCTAATGCAGCAGCTGCAACAAGCAATTAACCGGCAGTTTTTTATCGGCTTATTTGATTTTGAATGCCACTTTGCCCGCTATCAGCCAGGGGATTATTATCAGAAACACTTTGATGCCTTTAAAGGCCGCTCTAACAGGGTGCTGACCACAGTAAGCTATTTAAATGACAACAGCACAGGTGGCGAGTTGTGTATTTATGATGAGCAGGATCAGCTGCTGAAAAAGGTGTTACCTGCCGCCGGCAGTCTGGTATTGTTTGAAAGCGAACGCTTTGCGCATGAAGTCTTACCCGCCCGGCAAGACCGCTATAGTATCGCCGGTTGGTTCAGGTGTAATAACAGCCTGAATGGCCTGATTGATCCTAGTCGCTAGGAACTAGTCGCTAGGAACTAGCCGCTAGGGACTATTCATCAAGAGCTAGTCGCCAGAAAGCAGCTGCAGCTTAGCCCCCACGCCCAGCTGCTGTTGGGCAAACCAGCCTCGTGGCATTTCCAGCGCAGCAATTACCGGACCACCTGAATACACTGCAGTTTCATCCAACGGTGCTAACGGTACTATGCGGCTGATTTGCCAATTAGCATTAATAAAGGCGACATCAAGCTCAAGATTGGTATTTTTCATCCACAATGCCAGTTCGGTCGGCTCGCTGTACAACAGTAACATGCCCGGCTCAGCGCTGCTTTGAAACATCAGGCCACGGGCACGCAGCGCCGGTGTATCAGCCAGTTGTACCACAAACTGCTGCTCCGCCAGTTGCACCTTGACTAAGGCAAAGTCTGATGCCGCCTGGGCGCTCGCCACCAGCAGCAATAACAGTAACCAGCTGTATTTAAAGTATGCCATTGCTGCCTCCGGTTAAGTAGCTGAGCGCTATGCCAGCAAACACCACTAAGCCAACATAGTGATTGTGCAAAAAAGCCTTAAAGCAACCCGGCCTCCCCTGTCGTGCCAGGTGCTGCTGATAGACAAATGCCAGCGAGGCAAGCGCTACACTAAGATAAAATACTATGCCGAGATCGGCCAGTACGCCGACCCCGACTAACAATAACAAGCTGGCCAGCTGCAGCAAGCCAATAATCAATAAACAGTGGCGACCAAACAGTATTGCCGTAGATTTTATACCGGCCTTGACATCGTCTGGCTTGTCCACCATGGCATAAAACGTATCGTAGGCTACAGTCCAGCATAAATTAGCCAGATACAGCAGCCATAACATAGGCGGTAAACTGAGGCTAATCGCCATAAAAGCCATCGGCATACCCCAGCTAAAAGCAGCACCCAAGACCAGTTGCGGCAAGTGGGTATAGCGTTTCATAAAAGGGTAGCAAGCGGCTAATACCACCGCCACTAATGCCAGAAGCGCTGTTTGCCAGTTCAAAAACAACAACAGCACAGCGGCCAGAAGCAACAATAGCGCAAAGAGCTGTAAGGCTTCAGCGGCACTGACCAAGCCTTGTGCCAGCGGGCGCTGGCGGGTGCGCTCCACCAGACCATCTACCTTACGATCGGCATAATCATTAATGACACAGCCAGCCGAGCGCATTAGCACTACACCCAGACTAAATACCACCAGCATAGTAACGCTGGGAATGCCGCTACTGGCCAGCCACAAGGCCCACCAGGTTGGCCAGAGTAACAGGTAAATACCTATTGGCTTGTCCAGGCGCATTAACAATACATAGTAGCGCCACTGCTGCCATTGTAACTGCCAACTCACAGCTGATAAGCTCCGGGTAAAAATAGCTCGGCCACCAGCACTGAACAGCCCGCAATAGTTAACACTGAGCGCCGGGCCCAATAATTACCAGCGCTAAGCGCCCATGCCGGTTTGGCTGCAAGGGTTAACTGACTGACTTCAATCTGGCCACGTAACAGCTCTGAATGGCTAAACAGGTATTCGCCAAGCGGCTGCTCACCTAAATCGGCCAGTGGCTGTAATTGCTGCAGACTTTGCAACGGCAGCCAGCTTTGCGCATAGACACAGGGGCTATCATCACAAAACAGTAAAACTTCACGTAACTGACATTGCTTTGCCTGTGGTAATAAGGGCGATAAAAACGCCGGCAGCGGTGCGGCAACCTGTTGTAATAATTGCAGCCTAAACTGCTGACAACGGCTTTTTAACCGGGCCGTCAGCGAGGCAGGCTCCAGCAGCCAGCTTTTAACTAAGGCGTCGGCTTGTAACTCACTGGCTGGCAGCCAATCAGCCTGCAATGAAAGAACGGGGTTATTCAAAGTGCCACTCATACTCCAATTTCACTGGTGGCATCATAACAACATAAGCGGCTATTTTCAGCTTAAAAAGGCACTGCGTTAGCGCACAAGAGCTGCTAAGATAATGTTTAAGCGTCAATTTGGCCGTGGTAGAGGGTAAAGTTACAATGAAAATAGCGTTATGTTTTAGCTTACTACTAAGCTTAATCTGTTTACCCCTGCAGGCCCGGCAACAACAGCCTGACATAGTCTATTACGGCTTTGACCCTGACATCGTCACCAATTATGTCTCGGGTAACAGGCGCAGCCTCGGCTATATCCGGGTGACGGTAGAGTTGATGATCACCGATCGGCAGCAGCTGCGTTTAATTGAACATCATGAACCGCTGATCCTTGATACAATTATTGGCATTTTTAGCAAACAACCGGAAGATAAAATAAAGTCGCTGACCGGTCGTGAAGAAATCAGGCTGAACATTCGCGACGACCTGCAAAAAGTGCTGGTCCGCGAAACCGGCCAGCCAATCATTCAGGATATTTTATTTACCAAATATCTTTATCAATAACAAAACTGGCTTAATTACATCAGCGCTATACCTTTGCCCGAGTTTAGTGCAGCCGTTTAACGGCTGCCTTTTCCCTGCACCGCCGCCCATAACAAGCCAGCCGCCAGGCCAGCCAAATGCGCCCAGTTGGCCATACTAAACCATAACAGATCAGCAAAACCCAGCACTAACCAGCCTAGCATAAACAGCGCTAAACTATCACTGACACCATACTGCTTTGCTGGCTGCAGTTTTGCTTGTAGCCAGCAGTAGCCAAAGAGCGCATAGACCACACCCGACAGGCCGCCAAAATTGCCACCTGCTAACAGATACTGACATCCATTCGACAGTAAGGCGCTGCTTAGCGTCATACTCAGTAAAAACCAGACCCCTTGCTGCTGCTCAAGCTGGCGGGCCAAAATCAGCCACCACATTAAATTAAACACCAGGTGGGTTAACGAGTAATGCAGCAGTATCGGTGTAACCCAGCGCCAGTAATGCTCGGGGTTATTCAGCTGTAAGGCGGCATTGGCGCCCTGCCAGTCGAGTTGTTGCCAGCCATACACCAGCAAAACCACAACTGTCAGCAGCAAGGATAATGGCCAGCGCTGCGCCTGCTGCCAGGACAGGCTTGGCAACAGCGCTTTGCCAGAGGCTAACGATACCGGATTACTCTGTTGCCAGGCAGCAGCCTGATAACGCGGATGCGCGGGTTGCTGCAAAAACTGCTGCAACAGGTGTTCTACCGCCAGCACATCGGCTTCATCACAATATAAACTGGCCCTCTGCCCTGGCTCTGTTACCACCTTTACTTGCAGCCCCTGGCTTTTGCAGTAGTCAGCAAACAATAATGCGGCTGGCACTACCGTTAATTCAGCCAGTTTATGTTTCATCGGTCACCACAACTGGCTGCTGCTCGCGCCAGCTCTGCATACCACCGTCCATGCTAAACACCTGCTCAAAGCCCTGTTGTGCCAGATATTGCGCCGCGCCCTGGCTGGAATTACCGTGATAACACACCACTACTACCGGTACTGTCAGCTCGGTTTGTTGCATAAAAGGGTGCAGATTACTGTTATTAAGATGATAAGCCCCGGCAATATGGCCGGCAGCAAAACTGGCTTCATCGCGAATATCGGCAACCACTGCCTGTTGTTGTTCTATTAATGTCAGGGCTTGTGCCACTGATATACGTTTAAAGTCACTCATTTAGCTCATTCCTTACCGGGTTCTGATCTGACCTATGATAACGGATCTGCCTGCGCTTGTAACGGCGCTGTACAGGTGGTTTTTCAGCGCTGAGTCATTGAAACACTGGACATCAGATTAAATCCTTGTTAACAATACAGCCTATTATGTTGTAATGATAAAGTTCTGCCACCTATACCATTGGAGTACCCTATGACCTTGCTGATTATCCTTGCCATTGCTGCTGTATTGGTGTTTTACATCATCAGCATTTTCAACCAATTGGTGAAACTAAAAAACCGTTTTCAAAATGCCTTTGCACAAATTGAAGTACAGTTAAAACGCCGTTACGATTTAATCCCCAATTTAGTAGAAACCGCCAAAGCTTATATGGCACACGAGCGCGATACGCTTGAAGCCGTTATTGCTGCGCGCAATACTGCGTTAGCCGGTTTAAAGGTGGCCGCCAACAATCCGGGCGATGCCACCGCTATTGGCCAGCTGGCCAGTGCCGAGGGAGCCTTGCAAGGGGCAATGAGCCGTTTTAGTATGGTGATGGAAGCCTACCCTGATTTAAAGGCTAACCAAAACATGATGCAGCTATCTGAAGAGCTGACCAGCACCGAAAATCGTGTCGCTTTTGCCCGTCAGGCGTTTAATGATGCCGTTACCGAATACAATATTTACAAACAAAGCTTTCCACCGGTATTTTTTGCCGCCAGCTTTGGTCATGGTAATGATGCCAAATTGCTGGAATTTGAAGACACAGCGCTGATCCAGGCTGCACCAAAAGTAAGTTTTTAAACATCCGTGGCCACCAACTTTTTTAGCCAGCAAGATCTGGCGCGGCGTAATACCCGCATTTTAATCGTGTTGTTCAGTGTGGCTGTGTTGCTGCTGATTGGTCTGACTAACCTGTTGTTATTGGTTAGTCTGGGTATGATTGACCCGCAATGGTTCAGTACTATGCAGGGCTCTGGCTATCAACTGCCCTGGCAATTTATGGCCTGGACCAGCCTGCTGGTACTGGGCGCAGTGGGCGTGGCGGTGCTGGTAAAATGGCAGCAGCTAAAACAGGGCGGCCGTACCGTGGCCGAAGCACTGGGTGGCCGCCGTTTGGCCGCCAACAGCGACAACCCGGCCGAGCGACAACTGCTGAACGTCGTTGAAGAAATGGCCATCGCCGCTAATTTACCTGTCCCCCCGGTTTACGTCTTACCTGAACCTGGCATCAATGCCTTTGCCGCAGGCTACAGCCCGGCTGATGCTGTTATTGGCATAACGCAAGGCAGCATGGAACAATTAAACCGTGATGAACTACAAGGCGTGGTGGCGCATGAATTCAGCCATATTCTAAATGGCGATATGCGGATGAACATACGCATGATAGCGGTACTTAACGGTATTTTATTTATTGGCCATATTGGCTATACCTTACTGCGCAGCAGCCGCGGCGCCCGTATTGCCAGCCTTGGCCGCAATAACCGCAACAATAATGCTGGCGGCATTGTTATTTTAGCCGTGGGGCTGATTATTATCGGCTATCTTGGGTCTTTTTTCGGTAATTTAATTAAAGCCGCAGTCAGCCGGCAGCGTGAGTATCTGGCCGATGCCTCAGCGGTGCAGTTTAGCCGCAACCCCAGAGGTATTGCCGGCGCGCTGAAGCGCATTGGTGCGCACAGTGCCGGTAGTCAGGTGAAAAATGAAAACGCCGACGAAATCAGCCACCTGTTTTTTGGCGAAGCCATCAGCCGTTGGGCATCGATTTTTGCCACCCACCCGCCACTGAGTAACCGCATTAAACGTCTCGAGCCACATTGGAATGGCAAGTTCCCAAGCTCGCTGCCCGCACCGCAGCCGCCGGCAGCCGATGCTGCAGCTCAGGCTGCAGAGAAAAAAACCAGCGAGCAACAACAACGCCAGCAGTTTATGCTAGCCAGTTTACCTGTGCTGCTGACCCAAAGCTGCCGCCAGCCGCTAAGCGCGCAGGCTATTGTCTGTGCGGTGTTATTGCAACCAGGCTCGGTGGAGCAACAACAGTTGCGGTTAATTAAAGAAATGGCCTCAGCGGCCCTGCTGCAACAAGTAGATCAACTGTGCGATTTTGTGTTGAAACAACCTTTGCCATTAAAAGTGCAGCTACTGCAGCGCTGCATCCCGACGTTAAAAGAGATGTCAGAGCCACAGTTTGTGCAATTTCAACAGTTAATACAGGCGCTGGCCGCGGCGGATCAACAGCTGTCCTTACTGGAATGGATTGCCGTTAATTTTATCGACCACACCGTTGGTAGCCAATTTGACCAACAACAACTGGTGCGCCGGCAATATATCAGTGATCTTGACAGCGTATTGCCCTCCAGCCTGATGTTGTTAGCTGCGGTGGCCAGCTGTGCCGGAGATAAAGCTAAGCAAGCACAGTCCTGGCAAGCCGCCTTAAAAGCGCTGGCACTTGACCCGGATACTGCAGCACCAGAGTTGGATTTTAAAGCTTTGTCGACCGCACTGCCCTGCTGGCTGGCCGCTACCCCTATGCTGAAACAACACTTATGGCAGGCAGTGTTAGCGGCCGCAAATGCCGATCAGCAGCTGGCCGAGCAAGAACTGGCATTACTGAAGGCACTGGCGTTATTGTTAGAAATTCCGTGGCAAGCTACAAACTAAAAGCCTGAGGTTTTTCAGAAAGCTGGCAGTTTTATTGCTGAAAAACGGTAAATCTGCTTTAGCATGTCTGGCCAGTCGGGTAAAATAGCCCTTTGTTTTTGCCAGAGGGTAAGCACCATGTCGGATAACAGTTTGTTTTTATTATACGATGCGTCATTTGACGACATGGATGCAGAAGGCAACCCGGGGTTTGGCTATGTATTGCTATTTAATGAAAGCGATGCCAGCCACTATGTCGCCGGTGAAAACCCGCCTTGTGCTGCGGTATCTATGCTGTTTACCGACCATGCTGATGGCAGCATCAGCGGCGATTTACTCGGTTGGGCGCAGCTGGATGCTGAGGTGTTTCAGCACTACCCGCTGGGAGAGTTTTTAACCCTGATGGAGCAAGCCGCGCAAGTAGCGGTAAATGCCCGTCGACAGGTGGGTCAGGTACCGGATAAACTGGTGGCGCTGCGTCTGGCTGACGATGATTTGATTCAGTTTGATGTGCAATTTAATGACTTACAGTTAAAAGATCAGCAGTCTGAACTGCAACTGGCGCAACAGCTGATGCTGGGGCGCCCCTACCTCGATTCATAATAGCGCCTTTGGCCGTGGAGTAAGGGTTATGACATTAGCCATCAATATGGCAGCCATCGAGCAAGCGCTCAGCGGCTTTACTATTCCACCGCAACCACAAATTCTGCAACATATTAATCAGCAACTGGCGCTAAGTGAGCCAGACATTAAGCGTATCGCCGCACTGATTAATCTGGATATCGGCATTGCCGGTTTTACCCTTAAAGTGGTCAATTCTGCCTATTTTGGTCTGCCACGTAAAATTACCTCTATTGAGCATGCCTGTAAGTTTCTGGGTTTAAACCGGGTGATAGCTCTATTGCGCAGTGTGCTGTTGCGCTTTACCCTAAGCGAAGGCCGTCAGGATGCTTTTAGCCAGCAACTGTGGAGTTCAGCGCTGCACAGCGCCAATCTGGCGATGGCGCTGGCGAAAATCTTTAACCTGAATAAAACCGTGCAGGATGACTGCTACAGCCTAGGCTTGTTTCATAATGCCGGCATGGCGCTTATCAGCGCGCAAGCGCCGGCCTATCCGCAGCTAATGCAGGTCGGGCTGCAAGCCGGGCATGGTCAGAGCGAAGTTGAAGAGCAGCATTTTCACACCTGCCATGAAGTGTTGGGCTTTCTGATTGCCGAGTCCTGGAGCCTGCCGCCGGCACTGTGCAATGTGATTGCCTATCACCATAGCCCGCAGCTGATGCTCAGCTCAGACAACCATCGCGAGCTGACGTTGTTTGCGCTGTTAAAGCTGGCCGAGTATTTCAGCGGTGAATGCCGGGTGTTATTTCAGGTGAATCTGGATCCGGAATGGCAGCAATATGAAGGCGCTATTCTGGATATTCTGGAGCTGGACAGCCTGCAACTGCCAGAGCTGGCCGAGCAACTGCACCAGTTACAACTCCATACTGTTTACAGCGTGCGTTAGAGCGCATGACGCATCACAAAGCCACTTTACCCAGCAAACTATGCCCGGTGTGCCAAAAGCCTTTTAGCTGGCGCAAAAAGTGGCAGTTAAACTGGGATCAGGTGCGTTACTGCTCTGAGCGCTGCCGCCGCAGCAAAACCGCCACTCATCCCAGCTAAACCTTTTACACGCTACCTGCGGATCATAGCCCCAGCAAGCTGGTAGTGAATTACTCTAAAAAGCCAAATGACAGCGTTGTCATTTGGCTTTTAGGCTGCTACATTAGCCATATCAGCACCAGCAGCACATAGGAAGCCTTGTATGCAAATCGTTATATTAGCCGATGCCACAGCGGTGGCTGCTTATGGGGCTAAGCTCTTTATCCGCCAGTTACAACAAAAAGCCGATTCGGTGTTGGGTTTAGCCACGGGCTCTACTCCGGTGGCGCTGTACCAGCAACTGATCCTGGCATATCAGCAAGCTCAGGTGTCCTTTGCCCGCGCCAAAAGTTTTAACCTGGATGAATATCTGGGCCTGGCCGGCAGCCATGTGCAAAGCTACCGCTATTTTATGCAGCAGCAGTTATTTCAGCATATTGATATGTTGCCTGAGCATACCTTTGTACCCGATGGCAGCGCCGCTGATCCCTTCGCCGCCTGCCAGCAATATGAGCAGCAAATTGCAGCCGCCGGCGGCATAGATTTGCAACTGCTGGGGCTTGGCCGCAACGGCCATATTGGTTTTAATGAGCCCTCCTCTGGTTTGCGCAGCCGTACTCGCATAAAAACCCTGACCGCTGCCACCATTAACGACAATGCGCGTTTTTTTGCTGCCGATGAATATCAGCCGCATTTGGCCATTACCATGGGTATTGGTACCATTTTAGATGCCCGTAGCTTATTGTTACTGGCCACAGGTGCGGCCAAAGCCGATGCCGTTAAGGCCATGATTGAAGGCCCACTGTGCTCGGCCTGCCCGGCCTCAGCCATCCAATTGCATCAGCAGGCGGTGGTGGTGCTGGATGAAGCCGCCGCCAGTAAACTGGCTGATATTGAGTTTTACCGCCATATAGAGCGGGAAAATCTGGCGCTGCTGCAACGATTAGCCAGCAAGTAATATCCAACCCCGCCGCTTCCGGCTACAATAGCGCCCTTAATCTAATGGGGGCCAACATGCAAATCGTATTAGCGCCGATGGAGGGCGTAGTTGATCACCTCATGCGCGAAATGCTAACGCAGATTGGCGGCTATGATTTGTGCATCACCGAATTTGTGCGGGTGGTCGATCAAAAGCTGCCGGCACGGGTCTTTACCCGGCTGTGCCCTGAGCTGTTGCAAGGCGGCAAAACCCGCGCCGGCACCCCGGTAAGAGTGCAGTTATTAGGGCAAGAGCCCGGCTGGCTGGCCGAAAACGCAGTGCGCGCCGTAGAGCTTGGCTCGCCCGGCATAGATTTAAACTTCGGCTGCCCGGCCAAGGCGGTTAATAAAAGCCGCGGCGGTGCTGTGCTGTTAAAAGACACCGAAAAACTGTACCAGATTGTTAAAGCAGTACGCGATGCAGTACCGCCAGCCTATGCTGTTAGCGCTAAAATCCGTTTAGGCTATGAGGATACCAGCCTGACCCTGGATAACGCCTGCGCTATTGCCGCGGCCGGCGCCAGCAGTTTAGCCATTCATGCCCGCACCAAAACCGACGGTTACCGCCCCCCTGCTTACTGGCCGTGGATTGCCAAAATTAAACAGCAGGTATCAATACCCTTGATTGCCAACGGCGAAATCTGGAATGCGCAGCAGGCGTTACTGTGCCAGCAACAAAGCCAGTGTCAGGACATTATGCTGGGCCGTGGCGCGCTGGCTATGCCTAACCTGGCGCAACATATCCGGCTGCAGCAGCCCGCCATGCCCTGGCCGCAGGTATTGCAGCTGTTAATGCAGTACTCCGAATTTGAAATCGCCGGCGATAAAGGCAAGTATTACGCCAACCGGGTAAAGCAGTGGTTTAGTTACCTAAAACTGCAGTACCCTGAAGCTCAACATGTATTCAGCCAACTGCGGCTGCTTAGCAAAAGCCAGGATATTTTAGCGCTGCTGCAACAGCAGCTGGCCAAATAAGCACAGACGCTATTAGCGCCACAGGGAGTAACAGATGCAGCAAGGCAGCCTGATATGTGTGGGTACCGGTATTATGCTGGGCGCACATCTTGACCCATTAAGCCGCAACTATATTGAACAGGCCGATGTGGTGTTTATGCTAATGGCCGATGCGATGACCGAGCAATGGCTGCTGCAAATGCACCCCGACGTGCGCTCGTTACAACCTTTTTATCATCAGGCGCCATCGCGCCAACATAGCTATCAGCTGATGGTCGAGGCGATGCTGGCTGAAGTAGCAGCCGGTAAAAAAGTGGTCGGCGCTTTTTATGGTCACCCGGCGGTGTTTGCACTGGTACCGCATGAGGCGGTGCGTCAGGCACGTGAGCTGGGGTACTACAGCAAAATGCTGCCGGGTATTTCCGCCGAAGATTGCCTGTATGCCGATTTAGGCATAGATCCGGGCCGCTATGGCTGCCAGCTGTATGAGTGCAGCCAGTTTATGTTTTATCAGCGCACTATAGATACCGCGGCCTATTTAGTGTTGTGGCAACTGGGCATAGCAGGAGATCGCAGCCTGGCCCGTTTTAGTACCCCCGACCAGTACCGCCAGCTGTTAACCGACTATTTATGTCAGTTTTATCCAGCCGAGCATCTGATTACCCTGTACGAAGCGGCTAGCCTGCCAACCGAACAGCCACGCATTGATAGCATGCCACTTAACGCCCTGGCCAGTGCTGCGGTAACCGGCAAAACCACACTGGTTATCCCCCCGGCCAGTAAACTGCAGCCGAATACTGCCATGTTGGCCCAGCTTGCTGCGCTCGATGCCCAGTCTGATGCTCAGTCCGATGTTAAGCCTGATTAAGCCTGATGCTCAGCCCGATATTAAACCCAATGCCGCCAGCTGAGCCAGTATTAAGCCTGTCGCCGCTAACGCTAGCCGCAGAGCCGGTGTTTATTGCACTTTTTAGCTGCCCGCAGGTTATGCAATATATTCAGCCGCCCCTAAGCGTGGCAGAGGCACAGCAACGTTTTGGCCAGATGCTTCAACTCAGCACAGGGCCGGCCTATTATCTGGTCAACCATAGCCCCGGCCAGCAAAGTATTGGCCTGGCGATGCTGAATATCTTGCCAGAGCAAGGCTGTGCCGAAATAGGCCGTATGCTGTTACCGGCCTGGCAACAGCGCGGGCTGGGTACAGCACTTGGCCAGTTACTGCTGCAAAGCGCCAGTACCGATAGCCGGGTGACACAGCTAACGACACGTATTCACAGCAACAATACCCCTGCTATTGCCTCAGCCCGTAAACTGGGTTTTGTACCA
>NZ_DAINOE010000082.1:0-13836 GCF_036735525.1 Arsukibacterium sp.
AGCAAATACACCAAAACGCAGCTGACAAAAATGAGCGCGAATTTTAAGTAGTTCGCGCACTAAAGTCAATGCGATCCTGGCATTTATTGTTGACTGATCTTCAGTGATCATCACTGCCGTGCAGAGTTTTCCACAGCCTTACAGGCTATTGTGAATAAAATGTTGGTATCTGCCGTTTTTATTGCGGATCTGATAGGGTTCTTTATTCAGTATTTCAAAATGGTATAAGGTAATTAATTGTTTAAATTCATATGCATACATCAAAGATCCTGGCGATCTTGGTTTTTTTTAAAAGTCAATATTGATGTTGTGGATAAGATAAAGCCATAATGTCGAATTAGTCTTATTACACCAGCCTTAATGATCATAATTAAACAGGCTTCAGGAGAACCGGTGTATCAGTCCGTTTGGCAAAATTGTCTGCAATGTCTGCAGGCTGAGCTTCCCGCTCAACATTTCAGTATGTGGATCCGCCCGTTACAGGCAGACAGTTCAGATGATGCGCTGACCTTGTATGCGCCAAACCGTTTTGTGTTGGATTGGGTACGAGAAAAATACCTGAATCGTATTTTGGAGCTGATCCAGGAATATTGTGGTGATAATGCACCGCGTCTGCGATTTGATGTGGGTAGTAGTCAGCAAAGTAGCCGTATTGAACCAGGCAGCTACGCTGCGCAGCCTACCTTAGCTCCGGTTAAAGAAAAGCCGGTGGCCGAACCTGTGCCCAAAGCGATTGTGCGCTCTAATATGCGTGCCAACTATACTTTTACTAACTTTGTTGAAGGTAAATCGAACCAGCTGGCCCGCGCTGCGGCCAGTCAGGTGGCGGATAATCCGGGTACTGCCTATAACCCGTTATTTATTTACGGTGGCACCGGTTTGGGTAAAACCCACTTATTGCATGCGGTAGGTAACGGCATCCTGGCCAAAAAGCCAGATGCAAAAGTCATTTATATGCATTCTGAACGCTTTGTACAGGACATGGTAAAAGCATTACAAAACAATGCCATAGAAGAGTTTAAGCGCTATTATCGTTCTGTTGATGCGCTACTTATCGATGATATTCAATTTTTTGCCAATAAAGAGCGGTCGCAAGAAGAGTTTTTTCATACCTTTAATGCGCTGTTAGAAGGTAATCAACAAATTATTCTGACCAGCGATCGTTACCCGAAAGAAATTGATGGTGTTGAAGACCGGTTAAAGTCGCGCTTTGGTTGGGGCCTGACCATCGCCATAGAGCCGCCAGAGCTGGAAACCCGGGTGGCGATCCTGATGCGAAAAGCACAGGAAAACCAGATCCGCTTACCGGAAGAAGTGGCTTTTTTTGTGGCGAAACGCTTACGTTCAAATGTGCGTGAATTAGAAGGTGCTCTTAACCGGGTTATTGCTAATGCCAACTTTACTGGTCGCCCTATTACCATAGATTTTGTACGCGAAGCGTTGCGTGATTTACTGGCGCTACAAGATAAACTGGTAACCATTGAAAATATTCAGAAAACCGTGGCGGAATATTATAAAATCCGCGTTGCCGATTTGCTGTCCAAGCGCCGTTCGCGCTCGGTAGCCCGGCCACGGCAAATGGCCATGGCATTGGCCAAAGAGCTGACTAATCATAGCTTGCCAGAAATTGGCGATGCCTTTGGTGGCCGTGATCACACTACGGTGTTGCATGCGTGTCGTAAAATAGAATCGTTAAAAGAAGAAACACACGAAATAAAAGAAGACTTTCAGAATCTCATTCGCACTTTATCGTCATAACAGGGTTTTGCTATGCACTTTATTATCAACCGGGATGCCTTATTAAAGCCGTTGCAAATGGTGTCCGGTGCCATCGAGCGCCGTCACACACTGCCTATTTTATCTAATGTGCTAGTGGAAGTGAGCGAGCAGCTATTGTCATTAACTGGTACCGATTTGGAAGTTGAGTTGGTTGCCACCACAGAGCAATTACAGGTTAGGGCGCAAGGTCGAATCACCGTGCCGGCGAAAAAGCTATTAGACATCTGCCGCAGCCTGCCCGAAGCTGCCGATATCGATGTGCAGCTGGTGGGCGACAACTGTGTGCTAAGCTGTGGCAAAACCAAATTTACCTTATCGACCTTAAGTGCGGCTGAGTATCCAAATTTAGAAAGTTGGCAGGGTGAGGTAGATATTACCCTTAGCCGGCAACAGTTGCGTAAGTTGTTGGATGACACAGCTTTTTCTATGGCTAATCAGGATGTGCGTTATTATTTGAACGGCTTATTATTTGAAGTCGATAATGGCAGCCTGACAGCTGTTGGTACTGATGGTCACCGCTTGGCATTAAGTGTGCTGTCGTTACCGGCGGTAAGTGGCCAGCAAAAACAAATAATTATTCCGCGTAAAGGTGTATTAGAGATTATGCGGTTACTGGCCAATGACGATCAGGCTATCACGCTAAGTCTGGGGCAGAATCATTTACGGCTGGTCGATCACAGCTTTAGTTTTAGCAGTAAGCTGATTGATGGTCGTTTCCCTGACTATCGCCGGGTATTACCGCGCAACAGCACTAAACAGGTTACCGCGCATCGTAGTGTGATTAAAGATGCTTGTACCCGCGCGTCTATTTTATCTAATGAAAAATACCGTGGCGTGCGTTTTACCCTGAGTTCAGGTGAGCTGCAAATTATGGCTAATAACCCTGAGCACGAACAAGCTGAAGAAGTGATTGAAGTCGAATATCAGGGTGATGGCTTAGAGATTGGCTTTAATGTCGGCTATTTACTGGACGTACTCAATACATTAGCGACTGATCTGGTGATCCTGCATTTAAATGATGCCAATTCCAGTGCACTGATAGAAGGCGTAGGTAATGTTGGCGCTTCCTATGTAGTGATGCCAATGCGCTTATAATCGATGTCGTTGTTGTCGTTAACCATTAGCCAGTTTCGCAATATGCCGGCACTGGCACTGCAGGCTAATCCGCAATTTAATATTATTTACGGTGAAAACGGCAGCGGCAAAACCAGTTTGCTTGAAGCCATCTACTATTTGGCGCATGGTCGCTCTTTTCGAACCAGTCGCCATCAACGATTAATACAGCACGATACTGAATACTTTACCCTGCATGCCAAAGTAAGCCATGGCGAGCAACGTTATAGTCTGGGTTTACAGCGAGATAAAGACGCCCAGCTGTTATTGCGGTTAAATGGTGCTAATGCCAGCCGTTTAGCTGAGTTTGCTGCGGTGCTGCCTGTGCAGTTACTGACGCCAGATAGCTTTCGTCTTTTTTTTGGTGGTCCGAAAGAACGCCGGCAGTTTTTTGATATGGGATTGTTCCACGTGGAACCTGCTTTCTTCCCAGCGTGGTTACAGTTTAGCCGGGTATTAAAACAGCGTAATGCCTTATTAAAGCAACAGCGCCACTATAATGCGCAATTTGAATATTGGGATGAGCAGCTGGCAAGCTTATCCTGGCAGCTGCAGGCACAGCGCCAGACGTATATCGCGCAACTTGAGCAAGCCTACCGACAACTCACTGCAGACAGTCGTTTGTTAGCGGATATCAGCTTGCAATTAATGCCAGGTTGGCCAGAGCGGATAACGGAGCAATCGCAGCTGCTGCAATTATTGCAGCAGAACTTTGCGCAGGATGTGCGGCAGGGATTTACCCAGTATGGCCCACAAAAAGCGGATTTAAAATTAAAAAAAGGCACGCTAACAGTTGAAGAAGTGTTATCCCGTGGCCAGCTAAAAGTGTTATTATTTGCGCTTAAAATTGCGCAGAACAATGTGATATGCGCCTATGGGCAAAAACAGCCGCTGTTACTGATTGATGATTTAGCATCAGAACTTGATGCTGCGGCAACCCAACAGGTTTTTAATTATTTAACCAATATTAATTCTCAGGTATTTATTACTGCAATTAATGCTGATCAGGTTTCGCCTTATATCCCAGCCGAACAGCGGGACATGTTTCACGTGGAACAGGGTCAGATAACAGCACGGACAGATGAAGATGGCCGAAGAGCATAATTACGATTCCTCAAGTATTAAAGTATTAAAAGGGCTGGATGCCGTTCGTAAAAGACCCGGCATGTATATCGGTGACACGGACGATGGCACTGGCTTACACCATATGGTGTTCGAAGTGGTGGATAACTCCATCGACGAAACCCTGGCCGGTTACTGCACAGATATCTGGGTGACTATCCACAGTGATAACTCTGTATCCGTTCGCGATAATGGCCGTGGCATCCCTACCGATATGCACGAAGAGGGCGTCTCTGCAGCTGAAGTAATAATGACAGTATTACACGCTGGCGGTAAGTTTGATGACAACTCCTATAAAGTGTCAGGTGGCTTACACGGTGTGGGCGTTTCCGTTGTTAATGCCTTGTCTGATAAACTGGAGCTAACCATCCGTCGTCAGGGTCGGGTGCATTCTCAGGAATATCATCTGGGCGTGCCTCAAGCACCTTTAGCAGAAATTGGTGAAACCACTGATAGCGGTACGGCAATTCGTTTCTGGCCAAGCTCTACGGTGTTCACCGATATCAATTATCATTATGATATTCTGGCAAAACGGCTACGTGAATTATCCTTCTTAAACTCTGGCGTTAGCATCATTTTGACTGATGAGCGTTCAGATAAAAAAGACCACTTTAAATACGAAGGCGGCATTGAGGCTTTTGTTCAATATCTGAACCGTAGCAAGAGTAGCATTCACCCGAAAGCCTTTTACTTTTCTGATCAGCGCGAGGACGGCATTTCGGTTGAAGTGGCCATGCAGTGGAATGACAGCTACCAGGAAAATGTCTTCTGCTTTACCAATAATATTCCGCAGCGTGATGGTGGTACCCACTTAGCTGGCTTCCGTGGCGCCTTAACCCGGGTATTAAATAGCTATATTGAGCATGAAGGCTATGCTAAAAAAATGAAGGTACAGGCATCAGGTGATGATGCTCGTGAAGGCCTGACGGCAGTGGTCAGTGTAAAAGTACCGGATCCTAAGTTTAGCTCGCAAACCAAAGATAAATTGGTTTCCAGTGAAGTGCGCTCCGCTGTAGAAAGTGTAATGGGTGAAAAGCTCAACGAATACTTACTGGAAAACCCGAACGATGCCAAAATCATCGTTGGTAAAATTGTCGATGCCGCCCGTGCCCGTGAAGCTGCGCGTAAAGCCCGTGAAATGACTCGCCGTAAGGGCGCGTTAGATATTGCCGGCTTACCCGGGAAGTTGGCAGATTGCCAGGAAAAAGACCCGGCCTTGTCTGAACTCTATATTGTAGAGGGTGACTCAGCAGGTGGCTCGGCCAAACAGGGCCGTAACCGTAAAAATCAGGCCATACTGCCGCTGAAGGGTAAAATCCTTAACGTTGAAAAAGCCCGTTTTGATAAGATGTTGTCATCACAAGAAGTCGGCACCCTGATCACCGCCTTAGGCTGTGGCATTGGCCGCGAAGAATATAACCCGGATAAAACCCGTTACCACAGCATAGTCCTGATGACGGATGCTGACGTCGACGGTTCACATATTCGCACTCTGTTGCTGACCTTTTTCTATCGGCAAATGCCGGAGTTAATCGAGCGTGGTTATATTTATATTGCACAGCCACCCCTGTATAAAGTGAAAAAGGGCAAACAAGAGCAATACATTAAAGATGAACCATCACTGGTTGAATATCTGACCACACTGGCACTGGATGAAGCCAGCCTGCATGTCAATGACAGTGCACCTGGTATCGGTGGTGAGCATTTAGAAAAACTGGTACGTCAGTACCATAAAGTGACCGCCATTATTAACCGTTTAAGCCGTAAAATTCCGCTTAGTCTGTTAAATGAACTGATTTATGTTACCGGCTTAACGCCTGAGAATGTAAAAGATCAGAGCGTAGTAGCCGACTGGGTGAAAACCCTAGCAAAACGTCTGGATGAAAAAGAGGGCGATGGTTCTATCTATAAATATGATGTGATAGAAGACCGCGAGCGTCAGTTATTCCAACCTAAAATCATTATTCGCCAGCATGGCATAGACAACGAATATGTGCTGCATTATGACTTTATCACGTCACGTGATTACCAATCACTGGTGGCACTGGGTGATGAAATCCGCGACTTGATGGAAGAAGGTGCCTATATCCGCCGTGGCGAAAAAATCAGACCGGTTGAAACCTTCGTTGAAGCACTGGATTGGCTGATGGCCGAATCAAAGCGCGGTTTATATATTCAGCGTTATAAAGGGCTGGGTGAGATGAACCCGGATCAACTGTGGGAAACCACTATGGATCCACTAAACCGCCGTATGCTGCAGGTAACTATTGAAGATGCGGTAGGCGCAGATCAGTTATTTGCCACCCTGATGGGTGATCACGTAGAGCCAAGGCGAGCCTTTATCGAGGAAAACGCCCTGTACGTGGCTAACCTCGATGTGTAAGCGGTAATGAATACCATATAGGGGCTACGGCCCCTCAGTCATTTTAGCGAGTTAGCAACAGATGCATAAATACGATATTAAAACCTTTCAGGGCCTGATTTTAGCCTTGCAGGATTACTGGGCACGTCAGGGCTGTGTATTGGTGCAGCCGCTGGATTTAGAAGTGGGTGCCGGTACCTTTCATCCGATGACTTTTTTGCGTTCTTTAGGGCCAGAGCCAACCAATGTCGCCTATGTGCAGCCTTGCCGTCGGCCAACGGATGGCCGTTATGGCGAAAACCCGAACCGCTTACAGCACTATTATCAGTTTCAGGTGATATTAAAACCATCACCAGACAATATTCAGGAGCTGTACTTAGGTTCTCTGCAAGAGCTCGGTATAGATACACTGGTACATGATATTCGCTTTGTTGAAGATAACTGGGAATCACCGACACTGGGTGCCTGGGGCTTGGGCTGGGAAGTCTGGCTGAACGGCATGGAAGTAACACAATTTACCTATTTTCAGCAGGTAGGTGGCTTAGAGTGTCGGCCGGTGACCGGTGAAATCACCTATGGTTTAGAGCGTTTAGCTATGTATATCCAGGGCGTAGACTCCATTTATAACCTGATATGGACAGATGGCCCGCTTGGCCTGGTAACTTATGGCGATGTGTTTCATCAAAATGAAGTAGAGCAATCAACTTATAACTTTGAACATGCCGATGTGCCCGCACTCTTTGCCTATTTTGATCAGTGTGAGAAAGAAAGCCAGTACTTAATTGAACAAGGCCTGGCCTTACCGGCTTATGAAAAAGTGATGAAGGCCTCGCATGCCTTTAACTTGTTAGATGCGCGCCATGCCATTTCGGTAACAGAACGTCAGCGTTATATATTACGGGTACGCACCCTGGCAAAAGCCTGTGCCGAAGCCTACTACGCCACCCGTGAAAAACTGGGTTTTCCGCTATGCAAAAACAGCACGCGTCAGCAGGAGGCATAAATGTCAGTGCATGATTTTTTTGTAGAAATTGGCACCGAAGAGTTGCCACCAAAGTCGTTAAAAACCCTGGCGACTGCCTTTGCCGATAACCTGCAGGCAGAACTGAATAAATTAGACTTAGCCCATGCCGAGGTACATTGGTATGCCGCGCCTCGTCGTTTAGCGGTGCGTGTTAATGGTCTGGCAGCACAACAAGCTGATAAAGTGGTAGAAAAGCGCGGCCCGGCTATTGCCTCAGCCTTTGATGCGGCAGGCAAAGCGACCAAAGCGGCCGAGGGCTGGGCGGCAGGCTGTGGCATTAGTATTGATCAGGCTGAGCGCTTAGAAACAGATAAAGGCGCCTGGCTATTACATAAAGCCAAGGTCACCGGTGCAATGACGGTTAGCTTATTGCCTGAGGTGGTTAAGCAGGCGCTGGCTAAATTGCCTATTGCCAAACCGATGCGTTGGGGCAATTCAACGGCTGAGTTTATCCGTCCGGTACATACCATCATTATGCTCTATGGCCACGAATTAGTGCCCGCCACTATTTTGGGCCGCGATAGCGGTAAGCAAACGCATGGCCATCGTTTTCATGCGCCGGCGAAGGTGACCATTGAACATGCCGATGATTATCTGCAGACCATGCGCAGTGCCTATGTGGTGGCTGACTTTGCTGAGCGTAAAGCCTTTATTGCCGAACAAGTGCAAAAAACGGCTAGCGCGTTACAGGGTGTGGCACAGATGGATGACGCCTTGCTGGAAGAAGTGACTGCCCTGGTGGAGTGGCCAGTGGTGCTGGTGGGTAGCTTTGAGCCGAGCTTTTTACAAGTACCGGCCGAGCCGTTGATTTCAACGATGAAAGACAACCAGAAGTATTTCCCGTTGTTGGATAACACTGGCAAACTGCAAAATAAATTTATATTTGTTACCAATATTGCCAGTAAAGATCCGCAGCAAATTATCAGCGGCAATGAAAAAGTGGTACGGCCACGTTTAGCTGATGCCCAGTTTTTCTTTAACACCGATAGAAAGCAGCCATTGGCCTCAAGACTCGAGAGCTTAAAAACCGTATTGTTTCAGCAACAGCTGGGTACCCTGGCAGAAAAGTCAGAGCGGATTAGCAAGGTTGCCGGTTTTATTGCTGGCAAAATTGGCGC
This sequence comes from Arsukibacterium sp., assembly GCF_036735525.1. NCBI lineage: Bacteria > Pseudomonadati > Pseudomonadota > Gammaproteobacteria > Chromatiales > Chromatiaceae > Arsukibacterium > Arsukibacterium sp. The sequence continues at coordinate 8,519 of NZ_DAINOE010000082.1, forward strand.
TGACGTGGCGGCGGCAACTCGTGCCGGCTTGTTGTCGAAAACCGATTTAATGACCAATATGGTCGGTGAATTCCCGGAAGTTCAAGGCATTATGGGCATGCACTATGCGCGGCTGGACGGTGAGGCCGAAACAGTGGCGCTGGCATTGAACGAGCAGTATATGCCGCGCTTTGCCGGTGACCAGTTGCCTAGTCGCTTGGAAGGTGCCGCTGTTGCTATTGCCGACAAGCTGGATACCTTAGTCGGTATCTTTGGTATAGGTCAGGCACCCAAGGGTGATAAAGACCCTTTTGCACTGCGTCGTGCGGCTATTGGCGCCTTACGTATTATGGTCGATAAACAGCTGCCATTGGATTTAGTAGAGCTGATCGCCTTTAGTCAGCAAAGCTTTGCTGACAAATTCAGCAATAACAACGTATCTGATGAGGTACTGGACTTTATGCTGGGCCGTTTCCGCGCCTGGTATCAGGATGCAGGCTACAGCGTTGATGTGATCCAGGCAGTATTAGCTCGCCGCCCAACCCGCCCAAGCGACTTTGATCGCAGGGTCAGTGCGGTAGCCGCCTTTCGCAAGCTGGATGCCGCCGCCGCCTTAGCAGCGGCGAATAAACGGGTAGCTAATATTCTGGCAAAAGTAGAGGGTGACATTGCCTCATGCGTCGATACTGCTTTGTTGCAGGAAGCCGCAGAGCAGGCATTGCACAGTGCCATTATCGCTGAGCAGGCCTATCAGGCACAGCAACCGGGATATGCCCAGAGCCTGGCGCATCTGGCCAGTATGCGTGAGGTAATAGACAGCTTCTTTGATCAGGTCATGGTAAATGCCGATGATCTGGCAGTACGAGCTAACCGCCAGGCCTTGCTAAAACAACTGCGTGAGTTGTTTTTACAAGTAGCTGATATCTCTGTTTTGCAGTAAAGTATTGAAAATAAATAAAAAAGCCAGCTTTAGCTGGCTTTTTTTATCGTTGCGGCGCTCAGTTGCTATGGGTTAAGCTAGCTCAAAGATGCAGGATACTGCTTAATAAGGATACCCCATCGATGCGCAAGGCTTGGCCGCTTATTGTTGTGCTTATTGTGTTAGTCGTTGCAGGTTGGCAGCTTTATCAGGGGCGGGCTACTAGTCTAATTACCGATCCTATCCCTGGCACAACAATAATGCTGGATCAGTCCGACACCTCTGCTGCCAGCTTAACGGCAATGCCAGCGGCCGAAGCCTTACCCAAGCTAAAGCAACAACAGGCAGTATGTCAGCAACAACAGCAGGACTTTGAACAACAAGCCGTTACCGAAACAGAGCAGGCGCTGCGCGGTCAGTTCCGGCAATGGCTACAAAGTGGGGTGCCACTGCAACAATTGTATCAGCAATTGCTGAACCTTGAAGACATGCAGCCCTATCTGCAGCTGTTATTTGATGAAGCCTCTTTATTACAGGCCGAGCAATGGGGTATACCTGTCGTCACTGGTAGCAACGAAAATATAGAGCAGTTATACGCTGATATTCTGCTGCCAACCGATATTTTTAATGAACAACAATGGCAGCAGGTGTTAAGCAGTATAGCGGCAAGCTCGGCGTTTCATCACTTAGCCATTTTGGATATGCACCGGCATTGGCGCTATAGCCGGGCGTTATCGCCTGGGGTATCTTTTGCCGGCAGCCTGAATGAAGTTCCGCTTCAGGTAGCGATTCAGCTATTAAATGGTGTATCGCTATATCCGATGCAAATTGCAAATGCTATTGACCAACAGGTAGACGCTGAACTGATTGAGCAAATGTTGCTACAAGGTACAGACGTGACGGCGTTGCCGATTTATCGCATGTTAATAGATAATACCAGACCGGTGTTTAATCTGGCTGATGTCGCACTATTGGCTGGCCGTTCGGAGTTACTGCCTTTACTGGCCAGATATCAAATTGAACCCAGCCAACTAGAGGGAGTATTTAGTGCTGTCGATTACCTGATTTATGGCATCACCCTTTATAACAGAGAACATAGCAGACAACAGCAGCTGCAGCAGCAAAGCTCTGAGCGTTGTAATGAGGCCTGCCCGGCATTTACCGTAGAGCAGCAACAGTTATTACTGCAATTAGCCAGTGACGGCCACCGTTTACATAGCTTTAGTGATTTTCAGGACCCTTATCTGCAACACGGTTGGTTAATGGCCAGGCAATTATTGGATGATGCACAGTTTCAGCAATCAGTGACAGATTTTAACCCACTACAAACAGCTGAAACACTGCAGCTGAGTGCATTATTGACTAGCATGGATGAGCAAAATCCAGCCAGGCAAAAAGAGTGTGTAGATATAAGCGTGCAACTTGCGTCGTTAGAGCAGTTGTGGAGCAAAGAGCAGGTAATAACGATACTGCAACACTATATGCTGGAACATGGTCAGCTCCAACAAACCGAGCAAGCAGCCGGGCAGCAAATGCATTCGCAACAAGGACAAGTCAGTGATGCATTTTTACAGGCGTTATCGGAGCATGAGCCGGCCTTAGTTGTGCATTTTCAAAGGCAACAACAATGGTTTCCTACCGCTTATTTAGATAAATCAGGGGTAAAGTTGTATCTGCAAATGATAGCAGCCTGGCATTCTAATGAATTGATGCAGCAACTGGTGTTAACTACGCCATTATCCAGCTACCTCACCACAGAATTACTAATTTGGCTGGTCCATAACCCATCCGAGATAGAAATGTGGCAGGGGCGGCCCTTAGCGCAGGCACCTCATCATTTGCAAAACTTTCGTTATCTGGAGGCGCATAGTTGGCAAGCCTTAGCCAACGCCGGCTTTGATTTGCGGCTTACCGATAGTTTGAATTTAACCCTGTACCAGCAAGCCTTTGAAAACCCTGAGTCAGAGCAGTTAGTAAGCTTATTGCTGGATAAAGGGGTGCCAGTACAACATGGCCGATGGGGGCCGGATGCATTGCATTTAGCGCTGGACTGGAGTTATAAACAAACAGCATTATTTCCACTGTTGGCTGAGATTTTGGATAGGCCTTTAACGATTACTGCGTCACATTTAAGCCGGATGCAGCGGCTGAAAAGCTTTTACCCTGAATTATATAGCGAAATAATCAGCGCTCATCCGCAGCTGCAAGTCGCAGAGCAGCAGCCGATGAACCGGCTGCTGTCGTTATAATATAAAAAGAGCATTAAGATTGATTAAGTAGCCGGTAAAGCAGTTCTTTTACCGCGGCCGGTTCAAAGGGTTTATCACAAAGCGCATTGATACCACTTTGCGCAATATTAGCGAGGTGAGCGTCATTGGCTTCGCTGGTCACCATTAACACCGGAATATGTGACAAGGTGCTATGCTCGCGGATAAAACGGGTCAGCTCTTCACCATTCACTTCCGGCATATTGTAGTCGGTGACCACCAAATCAAACATTTGTTGTTGCATCAGAGTCATCGCCTGTTTGCCATCTTCTGACTCAGCAATATGCTGCATGCCTAAATTGCTCAGCACCCGGCGAATATGATTGCGTGCCAACCGGCTGTCGTCGACTATTAGCACCCGCACATCATGCACATCAAATAAATCCAGCTCGAGCTCAGACGGGCTAAGATAATCGATAGCGGCATTGAGCGCCTTACCCAATTGCTCGGCATCAAACGGCTTGGGCAAAATGGCAATAACCCCAGATTGCTTAAAGGCTTCCAGTTGCTGTTTTCGGGTTTCACTGGATACCAGCAAAAACGGGATATCGGCAGTGGCAGGGTCGGCTTTTAATTGCTGCAGCAGTTGTAAGGCAGTGCCATCGGCAAAATGTAAGGCACTGGTAATGGCATCTGGCCGATGCAGGGCAATGGCGCTTAGCGCCTCGGTTAGGCTAGCAGCTTCAGCAATGTGATGCACATGCTCGGCTTTGAGTTTTTGGCGAATAATTTTACGTTGTACGTCCGAAGGCTCGGCCAACAGTATATCAAGATCTTGAGTTGATAGTTGCATGTGTACACTCTACATAGGACATTCAGGAATCAGTCGAGGCCAGGTACAGAATTAATCATAAAAAATGTAAAAAACGGAAATCAGCTTGTTGTGTACAGAAAAACATTACGCAGGGCCTGAAGACATAGCCGGAAACTTATCATTAAGAGTACATCATATAAAACGAGTAAGTTTAATTTTTTCTTTAAATTATGCGAACCTGGAGCAATGCTCAGTCGTCTTTTACAGGCAAACCAACACAATACGGGCCTTAGATGCAACAAGCACAACTGGATTTACTGGTACTGGCGCTGCAAGCGGGAGATAAGCGGGCATTTGCTGTGCTGTACCAGCATTATCAGCGCGATTTATATCGGTTTTCGGTATTTTTGCTGGGGCAGCCGGCAGCAGCAGAAGATCTGGTGCATAACGTTTGGCTTAAGGTGTCTAAACGCATACATCGGCTGCAAGATCCGCGGGTATTTACCAGCTGGTTGTACCGTGCGGTGCGCTGGGAAGTACTGGATTACCAAAAGCAGCCGGGACAGCGACAACAAAGCCTGGAGCAGCAGGATGGCCTGCAGACCACCGCTTTGCTAACAGCGTGCAACAGTGAGCCGGTTAATCAGCAAAAAGATCTGGCTAAAGCCTTAGCCTTATTAGCTGCGAATGAACGCTTGGTATTGCAACTGCATTACCTGCACGAACTGGAACTGACACAAATTGCGCTAATTTTAGACGTGCCACTGGGTACGGTTAAATCGCGCTTACACCGGGCGCGCCAGCAAATGCAGCAACACTTAACCGCCTAATGTTTTAATACGAGGATTGATCATGAGCATCGACAAAGACATTAAACAACAACTGGAACAGCAAGCGGCCGAATTGGATAAGCTGATGCGCGAAGAGCAGGGGCTGGACAAGGTTTTAGCGTCCGGTTTTAAAGGCGGCCTGGCCGGCATTATGGCGGTGGCCTATGTACTGGCCTTGTTGCTGACTGTCGCCATTTTTTACTGTGGCTATCAGTTTTTAACGGTTGCCGCTGAGCAGCAGCTATTCTGGGGGGTATTACTGCTATTGGCGTTTCAGGCACAGGTGGGCACTAAATTGTGGATCTGGCTGGAAAGCCAGCGCAGCTCTACGCTGCGTGAGCTAAAACGGCTGGAGCTGGCTGTTAGCCGTTTGGGTGTTTAAGGCACAAGCAGCGTCTAACCCGCCTAACCAGGCGGGTTAGACGCATTATCATTAATAACATTTTGTTTTTGCTCAATTTTAGCTTCTAAGTATCTTACTGTGTTATGCATATTCATTGAATAAATAACGAGGGCTAAATAACTGTTCCAAACAGTAGATCACCAAAACGAAGGAACTCAATGCGGTT
>NZ_DAINOE010000083.1:0-13518 GCF_036735525.1 Arsukibacterium sp.
CCCCAATCAACTAACATTTTATTTTAACTACAGAATTTCTGGGGATACCTCAGGTAAATTAATTGACCTCTTTACGTGTTTGTCTGAAAAATGTACGGTTTTAATCCCACAAAAATCTGGACATTGCCATTCCATACTTATGCCTAGAGGTCTTCCCATCGCAACCATCGATGGCCCCAAGATTTTTGCCGCCATACCATAGGCACCCGCAGGGGTGCCGCTGATAATAATAGGGACGCCGGATGTTGTAATGTTACCTCCTAATAATTGCGCTTCTAAAGCGCTCAACTGGCCTAACCCATTCACTTTGCTCAAGTCCAGACTCAACGATGTAAGCCCTTCATGCCCATGCCCCATGAAGAGAATTCTTAACTCTTCATGGGACATTTTAGATAAAATAGACTTTGCATCCGAGACAGCCGCTCTCATTCTTTCTGCCATAACTCGATCAATAGTGACCTGATTATCAGCAATTGATTCTTGAGCTATTTTCATCTTTTGTTTATTTGCATTTTCAGCATTATACATTTGAGTAAATGCACCGGTAATAGCACCATTTGCAAATTTCCCACCAGAAATAACCGACGCCGTACCACCAATTATCGCAGCGCCAGCTATTCGATGAGGTTTATAAAGCTCTAGTTCTGCTACATCACCTCTTTCTATTGCTGCATTTGCGCTATTATCGCCACCAATATCATTTAGCATCGGTTTAAATGCAGACGCAACTCCAGCAGAGACAAAGCCGTGGCCAAACTTTCCACCCTGCAGTTCAGCACTTATTCCACCAACCATCGCATTTGCAAAGATATTTTGTGGAGAACCTGAAGCCCCCCAGTAAGCGTTATTTCCGACACCTTCTAAAACCCCTGCAGTTGCGCCAGCTATCGCCGCACTGCGCAAGGCACCGGTACTAGATGCACCATGTACCCGGCTAAAGTTATAGGTCCAGTATGCTGTACCAAAGGGCCCACCAAACTTGTAGAACACAGCACTACCGATGATATTGGTTAACTCCTTCCCTATCACTTTTGATGCTAAGCGGATAGCGGGTCTAAGTGCCGGACTTAAAATCTTGCTAATGCTTATATAGCCGCTTGGGTCGGTGTTACTCATCGGGTTGTTAAATACATAACTATACCGATTAAAACTTTGCAGGTTAGACGGAGCCTGAATAAACGGATCTGCCTGCATAAAGCGGCCGAGTACCGGGTTGTAGGTGCGGCCGCCCATATGAATAACGTCGAAGTCGTTAATCATGTTATGGCCGGTGTAGTGCGCCGGAAACGAGTGAAGATTAAGTATCTTCACTCCGGCGAACGCTTTTACCACGGATGGTCAAGGCGGTGGCGCGGAACGTTGCAGGTTATCTCTAAATCTTGTGTACTTTACTGCAGATCATTTTTTCCCCACCTCTCATTAGGTGGGTTATTTATTACACGGCCAAAACCAAATTCAGCGCAGATTGGTTTTACTTCCTTAGCCGTTACCTCTTTAAAGTGTGACACAGCGCTTTTGCCATTGTTATCTCTCTCGAAATAATATGTGCTTCCTAAGCGCAAATTTTCCCCTTTAAGGCTTGCAACAGGGTCCTCCGTTACGTTTCGCTTGCTTCGCAATGTGAAGTGATTTGCTTTCACAATAAAATAGTTACAGTCACCAAAATTGAGTATTTTATATTCACCGCTTAGTTCTAAACTAAAGTATGCCCAATCAGATACATATGCAGGGTGAGATGCCACATAAATGACGATCTCATCATCCGCGGGTTGTATTGGAAAACTAAAATTAATCAAGCTATCCTTACTACCGCGGCTCGAACAGCCTGTCAGTAAAATGGCGAAAATAATTATAAAGTTTTTCATATTCACTTTACGGCTCCCAGTTTAATCCACGCGCCCCAGGGTAACAATAATTAGCATGGCAACGTAAACCAACATTTTCCCATTTCGCGTAAGGTGAAAATAACCAGCCTATGCCGCCTAAATTCACCGGATCCCATATGCCATTCATCACGCCAAGCCCCATAGCCGCAGGGTCAGGCCTTGCTTTTTGCATTACAAAAGCTAGGTTTGCAATCAATGCAAAATGCAAGGCCTGACCCCGATGCATTAAATGTCTATTTGACCCAAATAGCCCTAATATCCCGGTGAGCAATAATCTAAAGGCGGCGAAAATGATTAATGCCAGCAGCCCTGCTCGTCCAGATGGGCATCTAAATGCGCCAATAACTGGCTGGCGGGTACCGGGCGGGAGAATAAGTAGCCCTGGGCGATGTCGCATTGGTGCTCTTTGAGCATGCGGCATTGTGCCTGGGTTTCGACGCCTTCGGCCACCACTTCCAGTCCGAGTTTTTTTACCATGGCAATGGTGGAGGTAATAATGTCAAAGTCGGCCTGGTTATCCAGCATGCCAAATACAAAACTTTTATCAATTTTAATGGTATCTACCGGCATTTGCCGCAAATAACTTAAAGAGGAGTAACCGGTACCAAAGTCATCTATGGCAAACATAAAACCAATGGCTTTGAGTTTATGCATGGTTTTGATGGTTTCATTGATATTTTGTACCAGCAAACTTTCGGTCAGCTCCAGTTCAAAACAGTGGGCCGGCAGCTGGTATTGCTGTAGCAAATCATTTAAAAATTGCGGTAAAGCACTGTCGGTTAACTGCTCAGCAGATAAGTTAATGGCAATACTGATATCGGTATAACCTGCCTGCTGCAACTGCTGCATCATCTTAAAACTTTGTTCCATCACCCAGTAGCCCACGGGGATCATTAAGCGGGCATATTCCAGAATGCTGATAAATTCATCCGGTGGCACCATGCCACGCGCCGGGCTGTGCCAGCGTAGCAGCACCTCTAAGCCTTGCAATTGTTGTGTTTGTAGCGAAATTTTTGGTTGCAGATGAATAGCAAACTGCTGCTGGGCCAGGGCCTGCTTTAATTCATTTTCCAGTGCCAGGCGATTTTGGAAATGATCAAACATTTGCTGGCTGTAAAAATGCACGCCATTGCCGCCTCTGGCTTTAGCCTGATACATGGCCAAATCCGCCTGGCGGACTAAATCATCCGGTTGCAAACTATTATCGCAAGTACAACTGATCCCGATACTTACCCCCAACTGATATACGTCATTTTGTAATCTCATCGGTTCAGCAAAGGCATTGATCAGTTGCTGTGCAAGCTGGCCAAATTGTTCAGGATGCTCTGCAGTGGTTAGCACTACAAACTCATCACCACCAAAGCGACAAGCTAAATCCGCTTTATCTAGAGCATGACGCAACCGTTTGGCGGCTTCCAATAGCACCAGATCACCATGCTCATGGCCACGGATATCATTCACCCGTTTAAACTGGTCCAAATCCATGAACAACAACCCCAGATAAGGTCCTTCAGAAGTGAGGCCTGCCAAGCGTTTTTTTAGCTGAAATTGCAGCATATTGCGATTCGCCAGGCCGGTGAGTAAATCAAACATCGCCATATTTTCCAGCTCACGGGTCTGCGTAGCCACGTTATCCTGCAACCGCTCCAATTGCTGGCTTAAGGTGAGGCTGGCACTGTGTAAGGTGTCTACTTCATCCTGCAACCAGCGCGAGCGTTTGGGTAAATGCTCACGAAATAATTTAAAATGGCTCTGCGATAACATAGGTAAGGCTTTAGAAACGCCAAGCAAACGCTGGCTAAGCCGATGCGTTAACAGATAAATTAACAAACCAAAACTTAAAAAACACACTAAGGCCAAACCTACTAATTGCCACTGAAAACGCCGGTTCGCTGCACGATAACGGCTGATATCCTCCAACAGTAGCAGGGCATATTGCTGACCTGGCTGTCGCACCAGCGGTAACACATGTACAAAATACTGGCGCTGCTCTGCTGCAAAACTAAAGCCTTCATCTTGGTACAAGGCGCGGCTCAGCTCTGTCGCACGCGCCATCAGCAACTCTAGGGCCGGGTTGCCGGTACTCGATAGCATTTCAACCCCTTCGCTGCCGGTTAACTCGACTATAGCAACATCCCCCTGCATTGATTGCCCCAGAGCTACCACCACATCGGCCAGGGTGCGGCTTATCACCAGTACCGCCAGCTCACCATTGGCATTGGCCAGCGGCATGCTAAGTACACTGCTGCAACTTTGAGCGCAATAGAGTTGATAATGAGGTCTTTGCTGTTCAAAGGTTTTTTGCACCATAGGTAACAGCTCCTCCACAAAGACCTGCGGCTGAAAGGCTTGGGCTGGTGCATCGGCGGCAAAGAACCAGAGGTTTTCTACATTCAAATGGATACTGATCGCATCATAACGATGCTCCAATTCTTGCAGAAAGGGCCGAAAACTTTGCTGACGGGACAAACCACTCACTTCAGCAAAGGCTTCAACCCATACTTGCTGCTGATGCTGTAATAATTGCTGATACTGTATAAAGTGCTGCTGCACTTGCTGTTGTTTTAGCTGTTGCTGCAACGCAAAATTATCGTTTAACCGCTGCAACGACATACTGGTTAACAACGTCAGTAACACCAACATTAACACTAATGTCAGCATCAGAATTTTGGTGGGAAGGCTGATAAAACGCATTAAAACCAATACATAAGTTGTACCGCCCATAACTGCCAGTATCGATCGCGGTTATTCTGCACATCCGGAATAATACTGGGCGATAAGCGACCGGTACCATCAACCCAGTGGTGTTCGGCCTGCAAGCGCCAACGGGGTGCCAGCTGGTAACTGCCACCGAGCATCATACTTTGCTGGTAACCAAAATAGGCGGGGACACCTTGTTGCGGCAGCTGACTACCCCGTTTGTCATCTTTGTTATTGGCCTGATAATCCAACACCGCTAACACATTTAACTGCTCGGTCAGACGATAACGGCCCATCAGATAGCCACCCACCCCAAACTGATTATTGCTAAAGGTAGGCGAAAAAAAACCATTGAGCTGCACCCTCTCCTGAGAAAGTTCAGCAGCTAATTGCCAAAGTTCCTGTTGATACTGCCAGTTAAGCATTACGCGCTGCACAGTGACATCGGCATCTGTAAAAAAATCCAGGTCTGCTGCACGGTAACTAAATTCCGAGTCCAGCACCGACATTCCCCAGCTCATCTGGCTACCAGCTCCCTGCCAAAATACACTAGCCTGCTGTACATATTTCTGACTGGTTTTGCCATTCACTAAAGGGCTGAGTAATAACCGGCTTTGTGCCTGACTAATATTCGTTGCTCCCATACTCCAGTTATATTCAAGCTCACCTTTAGTAAACTGTCTATAGCCTTTTACCGCTACACCATCGCTGGCTACGGCGATATCCCGAAAGGCATCATAATAAATCGATTGTGGCAAAATAATCGCAGGCCGGGTAAAGGGCACATCACGGGTACTGGAATACAACCAATGCTGGTTTTTATAGCGGCCAATAAACAAATTTAGCTGGTGATCAAAATTATCCAGCAAGCTCCAGTCTATAAACAAATAATCCAGTCGGGCACCTTCCGGATAACGATTGCCACCATTTAGATAGACCACCTGACCGGCCAATCGCCATTTACTATTTAAAGTCCATTGACCGTTGAGGCCTACCTCCGTTAATGCCAGTGAAACCTCTCCCTCATCATTAATGGCATTACTGTCTTTCGCCTGTGTCACGCCTTGCGCGACAAAACCATGCCAACTGAAGCTTTCTGCTGCCACAGCCAGACTGCTGAGTGACGTAAGCAGGCTTAAAACAGAGGTGAAGTACCAGCGCAGCTGTTTAGTTTTCATGTAATCTAATGACCTTAAGCGTGGCGGGGATATTGCCGGTGCTGAGGTAGCCAATAGCCCCTTCATTATCCTGCAATGCCTGTTGCATTTCTTGTTCTGATGCTAACTGTGTTGGAAAACTGCCAATCCCCGAAAAGCGCTGCCTGTTCCAGATAGCATCCAATTGATAGGGAAACATTTGTAAGCGCTGGCGGCTAAAATTAAGGTGGGTGCTATCATCAGAGGCCAACACGAACACCCGAATTGCAGTACCATCCGGCCAGCGACTTTGCCGCATACTAAAAATAGCCCGCAATTGCGCCGAGCTGAGCTGCTCTGCCGAGACTGCCGGATGCACCACAACATCAACCGCATTCAGCGGCTGTGCCAACAGTATCAGACAATAACAGAGCCATTTAACACATTTCATTGGTGCCCGCTTACCCCGCCAGCCGGTTTTTCATCGTGATTAACGCATCAAGTAAGCGTGAATTTAACAGTAAATATAGCAAGTTAAAATTTTTTTTGTTAAATAATGTGTAATAAAATTACAGCCCTAAGTACCAGGTAGCAATCGAAAAATACAACAACACCCCTGCCACATCAGCAATAGAGGTAATTAAAGGGCCACTGGCTGTTGCCGGGTCCATATTAAAGCGGCTGAGTAAAAATGGCAGCGACAAACCTATCAGGCTGCCGACCATCACCACCAACATCATGGTAAAGGCGACCACTAACGCAATATCATAACCGCCGCGCCAATAGCCCAAACCAACTACCGCCACAGACATCGTTACCCCTAATAGCCCCGCTACCAGACATTCTTTGGCCAATAATGAACCCCAGTCACGTAGTTTAATATCGCCGGTTGCCAGCGCCCGCACCATCAGGGTGCCTGACTGCGCCCCGGCATTACCACTACTGGCAATAAGCAACGGTAAAAAGAATAACAATGCCAGATAGCTGGCAATGGTTTCTTCAAAATAGGCAATGCCCGCGCCGGAGAAAATATTACCGAACACCAGCAACACCAACCAGAATACCCGTTTTCTGTACAACAAGCTGATACTGGCATCTTTTACGCTGCTTTCCAGCTTGCCGATAGTAGCGGTTTTGTGAAAGTCTTCAGTGGCTTCTTGTTGTACTACGTCCATCGCATCATCGTAAGTCACAATACCCACCATCTGATGCTCATCATTGATAATCGGCAGCGCCAGCAAGTCGTATTTGGCAATTAACGCCGCCACTTCTTCCTGCGGCATATCTACATGCGCGAAAATTGGATCGTGGTTTATCAGCTCGTCAACTTGCATGCTGACCGGTGCCAAAATCAAATCGCGTAATGACACTACACCAATCAGTTGACGGGCTTTATCAACCACATAAGAGGAGTAAATAGTTTCTTTATCCGGTGCCTCGCGCCGCAGCACTTCCAGCGCTTCGAGCACAGTAAGATCCGGCGGCACCAGAGCATAATCTGACGTCATAATAGCGCCGGCCGTGCCTTCTTCATGCGCAGTTAAGCGCAGCAAATCTTCGCGCTCAGCATGAGCCAGAGCCGGCAACAAACTATCACGCTGCTCATCAGTTAACCGGTTAAATAAATCGGCCCTTTCATCCGAGGACATCTGGCGGATAATAGGGGATAACTTGCGCCGGCTAATACTGATCGCCAACTCCACCTGCACTTCCGCCGGTAAGTAACCAAATACTTCGGCTTGGTCTGCGCGGGGCAATACCGTTAACAGTTTCCATAAATCGGAGGGGACAAACTCAGTTAAAGCCGCAGCATAATCTGCCGGATGAACATCCTCTAATTGCTCTCGGATCAGATGGGTACTGTCACTTTCCAGCGCTGAACGCAAAGTCTCTACAAGTACTGGATAATCCATAACGGCCTCTTATTAGCTTCACTTAATAAGAGACGCGCAAAAACAAACGCTCAGCTTATTAAGCAATAATTCATGTTAATTACAGCATTATTCAGGCTAGGCCTGCTACTGGGTAAGTCCATCAGGGGGGGGGGAGAGCTCCGCTCTTTAAAATAACATATTGCTTACTAAGCAAAATTTATCTGACATTTTATAAGCTAAAGGCTAGTGACACAACCTGAATGACCAAACAAATCCCGCTACTGTGGCATTTTATTTGTTATGCTGCATTAGCGAACCACCAGTACAGGGAGTCTTTTATGCCATCAACCAACCAAGTTAAACCAGCTGCGCATCAGCCCTGGTGGCATAAGATGTCTCTGGCAACCGATCAATGTTGGTTTTTCAGTATTGGTCCGCTGCAGCTATACCTGCGACGCTTGAGTAATGAATGGCAGTGTTGTTTTGAGCAACAAAAAGAAACTGAAGAGCGCTACCTGATGCAAAGCAACAGCACTCAGTGTCTACCCCCAGATCTGAGTACCCAGCGCTATATTTTTAACAAGAGTCCGGAGCAAGTTAGCCTGACCCCGCTATTGTTGGACAGGCCTGTGGTGATCAAAACCCGGCAGCCGGTCAGTATTCCGCCCGGTGAGCAGGCATTGTTTTACATTAGCTCGCCAGTGTGCGTAAAGTTATCGCTGCATCAACCTGATTGCGTATTACAGGAGATCCCCACTCAGCGCTTGTCAGATACCTGGTTTGGCCCTTCGACACAGCAAGGTGAATTATGCTACGCAGCGAAAACGCATGCTCGCCATAGTCGGGCAGAAGTGCCCCTGCGGCCGCATCGTGCTGTTACGCCAGTGACCATAGAAAACAAATCTGATCAGTTACTCACCATTAATAAGCTCAGTATCCCCGTGCCATTTTTAGCGGTATATGGCTTAGCGGATGGCACCTTGTGGACTGACCCCATATCATTACAACATGATGGTAACCATGCGTTGACCCGCTTTAAAATCAGTAAGCAAGCACCTGAAGGTTGCACTGCGGCTGATTTACTTAGCCAACCTCGTCTACAAGTAGAAAAACATGGCTTGATCCGGGCTTTTACCGACATATTCAGTGACTAACAGGACCACGATATGACCGAGCATTTTTTGCAATTTATGCAATCTGAGCAGGTAATTAACATTCTGCAGGCATTGCTACTGCTATGTAGTGGTCTGTTGCTGGCAGGTTTGGCCGCCCGAGCTGCACGCACTCTGATCAGCCGCAGCTTTTCCCAGCATCATGCGGTACTCGCTAAACGCTTAGTGTACTGGTTAGTGCTGGCGCTGTTTGCTGCTTCAGCATTAAAACAACTGGGATTTTCATTAGGGGTGCTGCTTGGTGCGGCAGGGGTATTGTCGGTAGCCATCGGCTTTGCCTCCCAAACCTCGGCCTCTAATCTAATCAGCGGCCTGTTTTTAATTGGCGAAAAACCCTTTCAGCTGGGCGATGTGATAAAAATGGGCAACACCACCGGAGAAGTGCTGTCGATAGACCTGTTGTCAGTAAAGTTGCGCACCTTTGATAACTTATTTGTGCGCATTCCCAACGAGAGCCTGATTAAAACAGAAATGACAAATCTGACCCGCTTCCCCATCCGCCGCTTTGATTTATTGATAGGGGTCGCTTACAAGGAAAATATAGCCAAGGTGCGCCAGGTGTTGTTTGACGTGGCCGACAATAACCCGCTGAGTCTGGATGAACCGGCACCGGCTTTTTTGTTCACGGGTTTTGGTGAGTCGTCTCTGGATATCCAGTTTTCGGTGTGGGCAAAGCGCGAAAACTTTCGTGACTTGCGCAACAGTTTGCAAGAAGAAGTGAAACTGGCGTTTGACGAAGCGGGTATTGAAATTCCGTTTCCGCATCGTACCCTATATACCGGCTCGGGCAATGCGGCCTTTGCTGTGGCGCTTGAACCTAAACCTACTGCACAAGCCCCTGGTGCACCTAAGGCTGACGATGAAGATCAGCATGCTAAAGACTAACCGCAGCATTATTTGTCTGGCCACGCTGATATTTTGTCAGACGGCCCGGGCTGACTGTACCAGTCTGTTTGACGAGGAGCAGCTGGCGCAGCAAGGTCCACTGACCATCGCCGCAATCGAATATCAGCAAAATAATGTGTTTGATTTATCAGAGCGCGGGATTTTTTGGTTGCACCGTTTTGCGAACTATAGTCACATCATTACCAAAGAGCAGACTATCCGTCAGGATTTGCTGTTTGCCGAAGGTGATACTCTGGATTTAAATGAGCTGGCCGAAGCCGAACGTTTGCTGCGTAGCCGCCGCCATTTGCGTGAAGCTAATATCAGCATCAGCCAGTATTGCCCCGACGAGCAACAGGTTGTCGTCGCCGTACAAAGTTGGGATAACTGGTCTTTATTGCCAAAAATTGACTTTTCCAGCGAAGGTGGTGAAACCCGTTATTCTATTGGCGTGGCAGAAGATAACCTGCTTGGCAGCGGTAATCAGCTGCAGCTCAATTACAGTCAGGACAGTGAACGTAACGGTTACCTGCTCAGTTTCGCCTCACCCAATCTGTTTGGCAGCCACTGGAGCTCCGTCAGCAGTTTTGCCAATAACTCCGATGGCGAGAGCTATCAATTTGGCCTGCACAGGCCTTTTTACCGGCTGTCTTCTGACTGGGCTTTCAGTTTAGATTTGCTTAAAAATAAAGAGCAGATTAATGATTACCTGCTGGCAGAAAAAGTGAATCAATACAGCCGCACAGAGCAACAGTTTGAAAGCTTTGCCGGTTTTCGCATATCAGAATACAAGGGGCGCATCCACCGGCTGAATGGCGGTATCACCATGCAGGATATGACCTTTGCCGAACAGCAGGATACGCTGTTTGCACCACCAGACAGCCGTAATTTATCCAGCTTATGGCTTGAGTATCAATTACTGGAAGCCAATTACCGCAAGTTGTTTAATATTAACCAGTTTAACCGGGTAGAAGACATTAACCTCGGCTGGCAAGCCAGTGTCCGGCTGGGCTATTTACAACCTATGCTGGGCGCTGATCAGCATGGCTGGCAAATTCAGGCTAAAGCCAGTAAGGTGTGGCAACTCTACCCGGATACCTGGCTGTTATCTGAAGTTGCCTACCAGCGATTGTGGTGGCAAGCCTTTCAACAACAACTGTTCAGCAGTCACTTGCAGCTGGTACACCAACTAAACTCACGCAGCAGCCTGGTGGCTATTGCCGCCGTCGATCTAGGGCAAAACCGCTTTGCTGATGAAGGCCTGTATTTAGGTGGGGATACTGGCTTACGGGCCTTTCCGTTGTTTTACCAGCGTGGCGATAACAGGGTGGTCATGACTACCGAGTATCGCTATTACACCGACTGGAATATCCTGCAAATTTTTGATGTCGGCTTTGCCGGCTTTGCTGATGCGGGTCGCAGTTGGGGTGGTGAGCAGGAAGTAAACAGTCAAATAGATGATAAGGTGCTGTTTGGCCTGGGTGCAGGCATTCGCCTACTGTCCAGCCATTCCAGTCGCGGCACCATGGTGCACATTGACCTGACCCGGCCTTTCACCGATAACCCGGAGCTGACATCATGGCAATGGCGGGTTACGGCGAAACGGCGCTTTTAAGCCATTGGCTGGCAGTTGTTAGCGTTCTGGCTGGCAATAGCGGCAAAACACGGTACTGCGCTGGCCTAAGCGCACTTCCTGCAACGGCTGCTGACAGCTAGCACAGGGCTGGCCAGCCCGGCCATATACCAACAATTGTTGTGCAAAATAGCCCGGTTTGCCATCTGCCTGGCTAAAATCCTTTAACGTGGTGCCGCCCTGCACTATGGCCGCAGCTAAAGTTTCTTTTACCACAGTACAGAGCAAGCGTAATTTTTCTTTGCTAATATTATTGGCCGGGCTTAAAGGGTTAATACCGGCTTTAAACAGCGCCTCATTGGCGTAGATATTGCCCACCCCGACCACCACTTTATTATCCATTAACACCAATTTGATCGCGGCACTACGTTTAGCGCAAGCCTGCAGCAGCGTATCAACAGTAAAATCGTCCGTCAGCGGCTCAGGGCCCAGGTTAGCCAGCAATGGATGGCTATCGCCCCTGGCTTGCCATAACACAGCGCCAAAACGCCGGGTATCGTTCAGGCGCAGGCACTGGCCATTGCCTAGCACAAAATCAATATGGTCATGTTTCAGGGGAGCCTGGGCTGCGGGCAACATTTTCAGATGCCCCGACATACCAAGATGCAAAATGATCTCGCCCTGCGGCAGGGCAATAAGCAAATATTTAGCGCGCCGGCTAACCCCCATCACCGGCTGATTAACCTGCGAAACGACCTGATCCGGCACCCACCAGCGCAGCTGCCGCTGCCGGGCGACCACTTTAAGCAGCACTTGTCCTTGCAGGTGTGGGCTGATACCCAGCCGGGAGACTTCCACTTCTGGCAATTCAGGCATTACAACTCCGTTAAAAATAACATCTGTGCTTGCAGCGGGCTTATCGCATATAAGGCTTTGTGGCCAACCTGCTGTAACAAATAGCCGCCTTCATAGGGGTAAAGTAGCCAAATCAGCGGCGACAATTCACCGACCAGTTGCACACTGGCTTGTGCTATCGGCACCCAATCTTTGGAGGGTACTATTGCCGAGGGCGTCAGGATGCTGTATTGCCAGGCAAGCGCCTGTTGCTCAATTTGCGCCGCAGTAAAACCGGCAGCCGGCTGCAAATACCAACGCCCACTATGCTGTACCAGCCGGTTCTGACTGAAGGCGACACTTAATAACTGGCTGTCGGCCGGAATTAATCGCTGCTCGCTTTGCTTGAGCTGGGCTAACCGTTGCGGGATACCGTACAGCGCAAACATTAAAATCAGCACCGCAAAAATCAGTATGTTGTTCCATTGGCGACGAGTGAGTTTTGGCATAAGTATACCTGTCTGCTAAGTGGCAGCGGCATAGTAACGTAAGGCAGGGCTAAAAAGCAAAAACCCGGCGTTAGCCGGGTTTTCAGGTCGATTACTTGATTTTCGCTTCTTTGAAAATCACGTGCTTGCGCACTTTAGGATCGAACTTTTTAATTTCCATTTTTTCTGGCATGGTACGTTTGTTCTTCGTTGTAGTGTAGAAGAAACCAGTACCGGCAGAAGAAACTAAACGGATTTTATCGCGCATGTGTTAATTCCTTATACCTTGTGACCGTTGGCACGAACGTCTGCTAATACAGCGTCGATACCTTTTTTGTCAATAATACGCATACCACGAGTGGTAGTACGTAAAGTAACAAAACGGTTTTCGCTTTCAACCCAGAAACGGTGAGTTTGCAGGTTAGGCAGGAAACGGCGCTTTGTCGCGTTGTTGGCGTGCGAACGACGGTTACCTACCATCGGACCTTTGCCAGTTACTTGGCATACTCTAGACATGTCTATATTTCTCCAAAATTACGTCAGCTCGAGCTATCATTCACCCTTCTGGCCTTGAAGGTTGCCCCGAAAATGGATGAGGGCGCACTTTATACACGAAAGCCCGATTAAACTCAAGATAATTTATCTGGCGGCTGCGCTGTGCAGCGACCAATAACACCACTAGCCTACAGCCAGCCGCGTTCAGCAAAAGACACCACTTCAGCATCTCCCACCACAAAATGATCCAGTATTTTTATATCAACCAGCGCCATCGCCTGGCATAAGCGTTCGGTAATGGCTTTATCTGCCCGGCTGGGCTCGGCCACCCCAGAGGGGTGATTGTGCGCCAGAATCACAGCGGCTGCATTATGCGCCAGCGCACGCTGAACTACAATACGCGGATACACCGGTGAAGCATCTATCGTGCCCATAAATAACGGCTCGCTGGCAATCAAACGATGTTGATTATCAA
>NZ_DAINOE010000084.1:0-13424 GCF_036735525.1 Arsukibacterium sp.
CAAAATTATTCCACTGGTATGGCAACAACTACATCAACCTTAGTGGTTGTGGCAGTAACAATATCATAAGATACCTTACTGCCATCAGAAAAAGTATAGTTTATTGCTGAGGGTTTCTTATGCTCCCTTAACCAAGCAGCATAGGTTTTAGCAGCATCAAGCTTTTCCATCTATATACAACTTCAATACAGTATCAAGCTGAGAAATTTGTGAGGACGTTACGGCATTGGTATAGCTTCTAACAATGGCATCACTGTCAGGTAAACTGCCAGCACTACCAGGAAACATAGAATGTAAAAACAAACTGGTGATATTTCGTTCAAGCGCTGTAGTGCCATCTTCTTGTACCATCACCATTAAGGTTCTGGAATCGGCACCACCAAAAACTGCATTAAAAGGCGTGCGGTTATTTATTACATGACCGTTATATGTGACAAAACCACCATGGTAATTGGTATGCCCCTCTAAAAAATAACCAAAGCGGCCATGGCCATTTCCGTTGCCATTCCCTTGCCCATTAATGGCAAAAAATTGCATTCCAGAACCATGAGATTTGAAGCCATTGACACAGGCTTCAAACTGCTGAGCTTGCGCCGATTGCATTTTTGATACAGTGGCACTCAAGTTACAATTTTGCGTACTGTAACCCCAGGCACCTTTACTCTTTAACGCCATTAATACCGGTAAGGAACCCATACCGGCTTTAACCAAAAACTTCCTCCTGGAAGCCCCTGGTGTCGGGCTAGTGTCTTTTTCCATTTTATCCATCATTCACATCCTGAAAATTTGGATTAATACAGAGCATGCCGCTCTTCGATAACTATCCGAATCTATTTGCAAAATCCGCTCCAAAAGCATAAGCGTTTGTTTTAAAAAAACATATCAAAGCAAACAAGAAATCATATCAGTCAATTGTAAAAATGCCTGACAATCAACAAAAACCGATTTCATTTAACCGCAATTTGGTAAACGTCCAGCCGCCCTGCGCTCATTAAAGTGGTTCAGTGCAGCGGGCATACGTTCACGCAGTTCACGAATGCGGGTATCTGGTATAGGGTGGCTCGATAAAAACTGTGGTGGGTTAGCACCGCTGGCAGCAGCCATATTTTGCCATAGATCTATGGCCTGGCGCGGCTCAAAGCCAGCTTTGGCCATTAACTCCAGCCCGATAATATCCGCTTCAGTTTCATGCGCCCGGCTAAATGGTAAGGCCACACCAATTTGCGCGCCCAGGCCAAGTGCTGCCATCAGTTCTTGCTGATAACGCACGCCATAGGCGCGCGAGCCGGCATCGCCCAGCGCCAAGGCTGTTTGTAAAAACTGATTAGTTGATAAACGCTCATTACTATGGCCCGCCATGACGTGGGCGATTTCGTGGCCCATGACAGCGGCTAACTGATGCTGGTTCTTGGCCACATTTAATAAACCAGTGTAGACACCAATCTTGCCACCAGGCAAGGCGAAGGCATTCACCTGTTCGCTGTCGAATACCACCACTTCCCAGGCATTATTACGATACTTCTCTGGCGTTACCGTTAACAGCGCATTGGCTATACATTGTACATAGCCATGTACTTTGGGATCTTTGGCAATGGCAATCTCAGACTTCATTTGCTCAAAGGTCTGTGCACCCATGCTATTCAGCTGGCTATCATTAAACAACATAACCTGACGACGACCGGTTGGCGACTCAGCGCAGGCAACGATCAGCAATGAACAAACGACAGTGATAAACACTTTTTTCAGCATATAGATATCCTTATAAATGCTATAACAGCAGGGTGTTTCTATATTGTAACCGCAGCAGAAAAAAAAACCACCCTAAGGTGGTTTTCATATAGCAGTTAACTGGTTAAATCATCGAAGAATTTTTTGACGCCATCAAAAAAGCCTTTAGATTTGGGCCGGTGCTTAGCTTCACTTTCACCGGCCATGCTGTCATCTAGCTGGCGCAGTAACTCTTTTTGCTTATCGCTGAGGTTAACAGGCGTTTCAATAACCACTTTACACACCAGATCGCCGACACCGCCACCACGCACCGATTGCACACCTTTACCGCGCAAGCGGAACATCTTATCGGTTTGGGTTTCTGCCGGTATTTTCAGCTTAACCCGGCCATCAAGCGTCGGTACATCAATTTCGCCACCCAGCGCCGCTATAGCAAAGCTCAAGGGCACATCACAGTATAGGTTATTGCCATCGCGCTGAAAAATGGGATGCGCGCGTACATGGACCTGCACATATAAATCGCCAGCTGGTGCACCATGCATACCCGCCTCACCTTCACCACTTAAGCGAATGCGATCACCGGTATCGACGCCGGCCGGAATTTTAACCGACAGGGTTTTGGTTTTCTCAACCCGGCCTTCACCATGACACTTAGTACAAGGATCCGGAATAATCTTACCGCGGCCATTACAGGTAGGACAGGTTTGCTGCACGGCAAAAAAGCCCTGACGCATAGTCACCTGGCCAACACCATGACAGGTTGGACAGCTCTTCGCCGAAGTGCCTTTTTTAGCACCTGAGCCATCACAGCTATCACAATTCACCAGTGTTGGGATCTTAATATCGACTGATTTGCCTTTTACCGCTTCTTCTAATGATAATTCCAGGTTGTAACGCAGATCGGAACCACGCTGCGCCCGCGACTGGCCGCGACGGCCGCCACCACCGAAAATATCACCAAACACATCACCAAAGATATCACCAAAATCGGCAGAGCCACCACCACCGCCACCACGGTTAGGATCAACCCCGGCATGACCGAAACGGTCATAAGCGGCACGCTTTTGCTCGTCTGATAAGACTTCGTAGGCTTCCTGCACTTCTTTAAACTTTTCTTCCATAGCTTTATCACCCTGAGTACGATCCGGGTGAAATTTCATGGCAAGGCGTTTATAGGCCTTTTTGATGTCTTTATCATCGGCGCCTTTGGCGACACCTAATACTTCATAATAGTCACGCTTGGACATAGCTTTGTGCTTACTTCTCGGTAAAAGGGCTGCAGTTTAACGCTGCAGCCCGGATTAGCCAAAATTATTTGTTGTCGTCTTTCACTTCTTCAAACTCAGCATCGACCACATCATCAGCAGACTGCTGTTGACCCGCATCGGCGTTACCACCCTGCTGCCCTTTAGCCTGTGACGCTTCCATCAGTTTTTGTGATGCCTGAATTAAGGCTTGTGATTTAGCATCTATTTCTGCTTTGTCACTGCCCTTCAGAGCCACTTCTAACTCAGCGATCGCCTTTTCAATGGCGGCTTTGTCGTTAGTTGCCAACTCGTTACCCACTTCTTCTAACTGCTTACGGGTAGCATGCACCATGGCATCAGCTTGGTTACGGGTTTGCACCAGCTCTTCAAACTTTTTGTCTTCTTCAGCATGGGCTTCAGCATCGCGCACCATGGCCGCAATTTCTTCTTCAGTTAAGCCTGAAGAGGCCTTGATGGTGATCTTTTGCTCTTTACCGGTGTCTTTATCTTTGGCTGACACATGTAAAATACCATCGGCATCTAAATCGAAGGTCACTTCAATTTGTGGCTCACCACGACGCCCCGGGCGAATACCTTCTAAGTTAAACTGACCCAGTGACTTGTTGTCAGTGGCTCGTTTACGCTCACCCTGTAACACATGAATGGTTACCGCAGACTGATTATCATCCGCTGTTGAGAACACTTGCGACTTCTTAGTCGGGATAGTGGTATTTTTCTCAATCAGCGCCGTCATCACGCTACCCATGGTTTCAATACCCAGTGACAGTGGTGTTACGTCCAGCAGCAGTACGTCTTTCACATCACCTGACAATACCGCACCCTGAATGGCTGCACCTACCGCTACCGCTTCATCCGGGTTTACGTCTTTACGAGGCTCTTTGCCAAAGAAAGCTGTCACCGCTTCCTGTACTTTTGGCATACGGGTTTGACCGCCTACCAGAATAATTTCGTTGATCTCACTTACGCTTAAGTCGGCATCGGCTAAGGCTTTCTTCAGCGGCTCCAACGTACGCTGCACTAAGTCTTCCACCAGTGATTCCAGCTTGGCACGGGTCACTTTAATATTTAAGTGTTTCGGGCCTGAGGCATCAGCCGTGATATACGGCAGGTTCACTTCAGTTTGTGACGCGGATGACAGCTCAATCTTGGCTTTCTCAGCGGCTTCTTTTAAGCGTTGCATGGCCAGAGGATCATTACGTAAATCCATGCCCTGCTCTTTTTTAAACTCTTCAACCAGATAGTTGATGACGCGGTTATCAAAGTCTTCACCACCTAAGTGGGTATCACCGTTGGTCGCTAATACTTCGAAGGTTTGCTCACCATCTACATCATCAATTTCAATGATTGAAATATCGAAAGTACCGCCACCCAAGTCATAGACTGCAATCTTGGTGTCGCCTTTCTTTTTATCCATACCATAAGCCAGCGCCGCAGCAGTAGGCTCGTTGATAATGCGCTTCACATCTAAACCAGCAATACGGCCGGCATCTTTAGTGGCCTGACGCTGAGCATCATTAAAGTAAGCGGGTACGGTAATAACCGCAGCCGTCACCGGCTCACCTAAGAAGTCTTCGGCAGTCTTCTTCATTTTTTTCAGAATTTCAGCTGAAATTTGTGGCGCCGCCAGTTTTTTGTCTTTCACTTCTACCCAGGCATCACCATTGTCAGCCCGGACAATTTTAAACGGCATGATTTTGATGTCACGCTGCACTTCTTCGTCTTCAAAACGACGACCGATTAAGCGCTTGATTGCATATAAGGTATTTTTCGGGTTGGTCACGGCCTGACGTTTTGCTGGCTGGCCGACTAACACTTCACCGTCTTCAGCATAAGCAATAATTGAAGGCGTGGTACGCGTACCTTCAGCGTTTTCTAACACCCGTGGTTTATCGCCATCTAACACAGCCACACATGAGTTAGTTGTACCTAAGTCAATACCAATAATTCTACCCATAACTACTCTCCACCTGTATTCTGAACAATTAAATATTGCGTTGAGCAGTTAGTGGGGATTAGCCCTGATCGATTCAAGGTTATTGCGGTAATTTTTTTATAAAAAGCTGCTTAGCACACTTGATTGCGACCGGCAGCCTTAGCCCGGTACAGCGCTTCATCAGCAGCGACAATCATTTGCTCAGCATTGATAAAGCTGCTGTCACTGGTTGAAGCGACGCCCGCTGAAAAACTGCAGGAAAATTGTTGAGCGGAACTGTTAAAATGCAAAATGGAAAATGCTTGTAAAATATGTTCAGTTAACTGTCTCGCTTGCACAGCAGTACAATCTGGCAGCACCAGCATAAATTCCTCGCCACCATAGCGCCCTGCCCGGTCAGTTTTGCGAATACGTTTTCTAAGCAAAGTCGCTAACGCAGTAATGACTACATCACCGGTAGCATGACCAAAGCTATCATTGACGGCTTTAAAGTGGTCAATATCGAGCATGACAATACTCAAGGGTTTTAGTTGTCGCTCTGCACGTTCAAATTCTAAATCTGCCACTTCTTTAATTGCACTGTGCTTAATAAGCGAGGTCAGGCTATCTTTTTCAATTAAATTTTTAATTTGTAAACTGCGCGCTAACCTCACCTTGATGGCTTGAGCTAACTGCAAATCGCTAATAGGTTTAGTAATAAAATCATCTGCCCCGTGCGACATCGCCCTGATTTGCAAACTTTTATTCTGCTCTGATGACAAAAACACTATCGGCAAACGGCGTAATGAAGGGTATTGACGAATCACGCCAGCCAACTCAGCGCCGGTATAATCAGGCATATACATGTCCATCAGGATCAGATCAGGCTGAAAACTTAGCAACTCTTCAATAATAGTGCGCGGTGAGTGGTTGATAGCGGTTTTAACGCCAACACTGTTTAGCACTAATGCATAATGTTCGGCCAACAGTTTATCGTCATCAACAATAAACACCCGGCCACGACCTACACTGGCCTGTTCGAGCAATTCAGTGATGCGACTGAGCATATTTGGAATATCAAGCGGCGAAATAAAAAAATCATCAGCAAAGTGTTGTGCAGCCTGCACCCGTAATGCAAAGTCATCCTGTTCAGAAAACACCAATAAACGGCTTTGATGCTGCTTTAGCAAGTTCAGTAGTAAATTTTGCTGAAACAATATTTTACCGTCGGCCTGTATTATATGACTAAACAATAGAGCCGGTGTTTTATGCTTTAATAATTGCACACAGCTATCAAAATCCGTAACCAGTAACACTTTGTGTCCAAAGGCATCGAGCTGAGTTTGCAGTTCTGTTAATAACTGAGTGTTATCCAGCATCAGCCAGATCGAATGTTCGATGTGCTGCCCAGGTAAGGTTGAGGTTTGAGCATCAGCACCTGAATACAAGGCTTCAGTTACTGCCAATTTAAAAAGCTGTAGTTGCTGTTGCAACAAGGGTAAATTTTCGGCTAATGATGCTGCTGGTAAGGCTCGTAACGCTGTCGCTTGTAGTTCTAACTGACGGGCTAAATTACCTAACACGGCATAACCAAAGGTACCGCTGGCGCCTGCCAGTTTATGCGCATCAGCAGCTATATCTTTTAGATTATCTTCGGTTACTGGTTGCTGAGTCAGTGCAAGCATGGCATCAGCACGCTGCGCTAAGCTTTGCTCAAAACGCTGCCTTATCAGAGAAAAAGCATCGTTCATATTTAGCGTTGGTTTATCTGACGTCATTAAACCATTCCTGTCAATCAGTTAACTTATAATATAGGGCTTTTCCGGTAACGCAAAGTAAAATGTTGTGCCTTTACCTGCAGCAGAGTTAAACCCTATACTTCCGCCCATCTGCTGCACTAATTCTTTACAAATTGCCAAGCCTAAGCCAGTGCCACCACTTTGCCGCTGATTTGAGCCATCCGCCTGGGCAAAACGCTCAAAAATATGGCTCTGGAATTCAATGGGAATTCCTGAACCAGTATCCGTTATTTGAAATAACACGCTACCAGACTGGCATTGCGCAGACACCAGCACGCTGGTATTTTTTGGTGAAAATTTAATCGCATTTGACAATAAATTCGTGACGACTTGCTGCAGCCGCAATGAGTCGGCTTGCACAAGCCATTGTGCGGGTATTGGCTGTAAATCAATAGTGACATGGTGCTGATTAGCAAAAGGCTGCAAATTATCCACAGCTTGCCTTAACTCATCCAACACCGAGAGCGGTTGCATATCAAACGGCATTTTGCCAGCAGCCAATTTCTCAATATCCAGTAGATCATTAATTAACTTCGCCAGCCGATCACTGTTACTACTGGCTACCTGCATTAATTTTAGCATTGTTTCAGGCACTTGCCCTAACTTACCAGAATTGAGCAACCCAAGCGCACCCTTAATAGCCGTCAATGGTGTTCTAAGCTCATGACTGACTGTTGAAATAAAGGAATCTTTCATCTGCTGCAATTGCATGCGCTCTGTGACATCCTGCACTGAACCAACCAAAATTTGTTCAGGGTTTTCTGCTACAGGTAACATTTTAGCCAGTTCGTGCACCCAACGGATAGTTCCATCAGGGCGGATGATCCTGTGAATCACATCATGCAAGCCGGTTTCTAAAGCCTGCTGTTCACTGGCTGCAACCAGATGACGGTCTTGTGGGTGCAAGGTACTTTTGAATAAAGCAACACTGGGGGTGATGTTGTTATCAAAACCAAAAATCTGATAAATCACCGGCGACCACCACAACTCACCGGTTTTTAACGATGCCTGCCAAAAACCAATTAACGCTGTTTCACTGGCCATTTCCAGCCGCTGCTGGCTAAGCTTATATTCTTTGTTAAGTCGTTCTAGCTCTAAATAGTGCTTTTTTGTGGTGGTTATATCTTCAATATAACCATGCCATAGCGTACTGCCATCCGGCATGCGCTCTGGTGTAGCCCGCCCCGACAGCCAGGTTGGCTGTTTGTTTTCCAAACAAACCCGGTACTGATTCTGCCATAGTGACAAGTGTGCCGCTGATACTTCAATACTGTTAGCCAGTCCAGCCAGATCGTCCGGATGAATTTTACCGAAAATAAATGTCGCATCATCTTTTACCTGTTCCGGTAAAGCTCCATAAATTTTTTGGATGTTATCACTGGCATAGGGAAAACAAGCCCGACCGTCCGGCCATTGCTGATACTGATACACTACGCCCGGCAACTGAGAGGTAAGCTTTAACAACTGTTGTTTTAATGTTTTTTCTTCAGTGATATCCAGAATAAAACCATCAAGATAAATAACGTCCCCTGACTCGGTATATTCGGCACGGCCCCGCTCTTCTACCCAACGTATGGCACCTGATTTATGGATAATCCGATACTGCAACAACCAATTTTGGTTATCGTTAATTGCCTGACCCACAGCCAAATCTAATCTTTCGCGATCATCCGGATGAATCACACTGGCATAGCTGCGAACTTCATTATTTATAAAGTCGCAGGCCGGATAACCGGAGAGCGGATCAATACTGCCGCTCATATACAGCATGGTCCAGTCTTTATCGACTTTACAGCGGTAAGTAATGCCAGGAATATTGGCGACAAGAGTCTGAAATTGATCGCGACTGGCTTGTAACTCAGACCGAATATTCATCTCTTTGGTAAGGTTAATATGACAACCAACCATTCGTAACGGTGTCTTTTCGTCTGTCCATTCAATAACTTTGCCAACACACCGCACCCATACCGTAGAACCATCTTTATGGTGGTAGCGAATAATATTATCAAAAGGGCTCTCCCCTTTGGACAATACATGCTGATTAAAACTGCCAAGAACGAGATCCAGATCTTCTTTAAAAATTATCTTCTGCCAGGCTTCTGGCTTATTCTCCATCTCATCATCAGCGTAACCAAACATTTTCTTGAAGCCTGGACTCAGATATTCCTTACCGTCCTGAATTTCCCAGTCCCAATAACCAGCCATACTTTGTTCAAGTATCTGTTCATATAACCAACGTTGCTCAAAAAGCTTTAGCTCGGCTTGTTTTTGTTCGGTAATATCAGCATGGGTGCCATACATCATTAAAGGCTTGCCATCCTCAGTCCAGCTGACCACCCGGCCTCTGTCATGCACCCACACCCAGTGGCCGGCTTTGTGTTTCATCCGGCATTTGCAGTCGTAAAAAGGTAATTGCCCTGAAAAGTGCTGCTCTAATAATCTGCCTGACTCGGCCAAATCATCCGGATGGGCAAAAGATAACCAGGTATTAATATCAACGGGCGAGAGTTCTGCCAGGCTATAGCCGATTATTTCAGCCCAGCGCTCATTAAACACCGTTGCTCCTGTGTGCACATTCCATTGCCAGGTGCCGATACTTGTCCCCTCTAACACCGAGCGATACATCAGCTCACTGGCCGCTAATTGCTGATGCACTTGCTCCTGCAAGCGGTCCGTTATTTCCTGCTCAATGATATCAGCGAATTGACGCAATATTTGTCGCTCTGCCAAAGTCAGCTGCCGGGGCTTGGCATCAATAATACACAGGGTGCCGATGCGTTGACCGTTAAAACTCAGCGGTGCGCCGGCATAAAAGCGGATAAAAGGTGCTGCTGTAACCAATGGATTGTCAGCAAAGCGCGGGGCCTGACTGGCATCAGCGATTTCAAAAATATCGCCCGTTAAAATGGCATGCCCACAAAACGAAATATCACGCCCTGTTTCACAGGCATTCAGCCCCTGGCGTGACTTAAACCATTGCCGGCCAGTATCAACCAGCGACACCAGCACAATTTGCGTACCCAAACACTGCTTTACTAATGTGGTAATACGGTCAAAGCGAGGTTCAGCCTCGGTATCCAGTAATTCAGCACTGAGCAATGCCGCCATCCGCTGTTTTTCATCACGAGGTATTGCTGGTTGCTGCATAAGACTACTCTTGTTATTTTAAAGCGGCTTAGTTTCAGCTTAAAAATAAGTTAGCAGCTTTTTAGCTAAAATGCATTTTAGTTTGAAACGTTAAACCATTACCGCTACACACCTGCTCTCACACTGCTTCAGGTTTAACTAACCAAATACTGTTGATACAAACTCTGCAAGGTTTCTCCCAGTAACATAGGGTCAAAGGGTTTATCAATCACCGCTATAGCGCCCGCATCAAGATATTGCTGTTTTTCTGCCTGTTGAATTTTTGCTGTCATAAACACCACCGGCACATCCGCTACAGAAGGTAACTGGCGCAGTGCCGCCAACGTTTGTAGTCCGTCCATTTGCGGCATCATCACATCCAGCAAGATCAGCTGTGGTGCAAAGGCCTCTACCTGAGCCAAGGCGCTTTTTCCGCCATCGCAACTGAGCAGCTCAAAACCTGCTACATCGGTCAGCGCAATTTCGGCTACAGCGCGAATAGAATCGTCATCTTCAACATGCATTATTCGTTGTAACACCATTTGAATTCCTTATTATCTCAGTTAAGAATATTTTTAAGATATTTCGCCAAGACTTCAGTGTTAATTTGGCTTTTACTAAATGTTGCTTTTACTCTGCTTTTGTTATCAATCGCTACATCCTGAGCTGAAAATATCACCACCGGAATATCATCCTGAGTTGCCGAAATGGTACCTAACAGGTCAATACCATCGCCATCTGGCAAGCCTAAATCCAGTAAAACAAGATCGAATTTCTGCTGCAATATTTTTTGGGCTTCGGCAAGTGAACCAACTGCATGATATTCAGACATTTTTTCCAGTTGAAACCGCATAATAGTGACAATATCCTGATCATCTTCAACATGCAAAATACGATGAGCACGATCTTGGCGGGGTAACTCACTTAATAGCTGGCCTAACTTTAAACTGAGCACTTCTGGTCTAACCGGTTTTTCTATCCAATCTACTGCATTTGCTATTGCAGCCAGCTGCAGCTGTCCTTGCTCAATATAGGCGGATATAATTAACACTGGCAAACTGGCGGTAGCCGGGTTATCACGCAGCCGCAGAAAAAAATCAGCGCCATTTTCGCCTTTAAGTTTTAAATCCAAAGTGATAGCAGCGTACTGGCGCTTCGCTAACTGTTGCATGGCCGTTTTAATGTCAGGAGCCCAATCATTGCTATAGCCTTCTGCTTTTAAAAACTCACCTAACAGATGCGCGGTGTCGGCATCATCTTCAATCACTAAAATAGCATCTTCCGTGAGCTCTTTACTAAATGATTGCTGTAACGGCAGCTCAAACCAAAATGTCGCTCCTTGACCCTGTTCAGAAGACACCCCCACCTCGCCGCCAGCCTTTAGAATAATTTCACGGCTTATTGCCAAACCCAAGCCGGTGCCGGATTTAGCCTTGTCACTAGCTTGCTCCAGTTGTGAAAACCGTTTGAATAACCGATGCTGATCTATTTGGGCAATACCCGGGCCGTTGTCTCTCACAGCAATAAGCAGCCGCTGCCCAATAATCTCTGAGCTAAGCAACACCTCACCGCCCTTAGGTGAAAACTTTATGGCATTTGATAAAAAGTTTGTCAAAACTTGCTGAATGCGGCTCGGATCTATCCACAAATCTCGATTCTCTGCAGCTTGCATCTTAATGCTAACTTGATATTGCTGAGCATAGGGCTGTATTTGTGCTACCGCATCTTTAAGCAGAGTCAATAATGCTACCTCTGCTTCATCAAACTCCATTTTTCCAGCGACTAGCTTTTCAATATCCAGTAAGTCGTTAATTAATAAATTTAATCGTTGACTGTTTTTGTAGGCTATTCTTAATAACTTTTCTGCTTTAGGGCTTAACTCGCCACTGGCACCGCCCAATACCAGGCCCAGGGAGCCGCCAATAGAGGTAAGCGGCGTTCTTAACTCATGACTTACGGTAGAAACAAAGTCATCTTTAAGTTTTTCAATACGTTTGATTTCGCGAATATCCTGAATAATTGTCCAGATATAGCTTTCACCTTCACCATCACTAAACAGCACCCCATTAAGCTCGATATCTATCAAATCACCATTTTTATGGCGATACTCCTTCACATAGGGGCCATAGCGACCGGTTTGTGTTAAGGCCGTAAGTTGCTGTTGCTCTGCTTCAGCATAGCGTTCCGGGGTAAGGTCCCAATAACTTAATTGCGTTAACTCCTGCAATGAATAACCGGTTAAAGCGGTCATTGCCGGGTTCGCTTCAACAAAAGCACCATCACTAAAACGGTTTAATAAAATGGGTAAAGGCGATAACTGATATAGCGCAGATAACTTTTGTTCAGATTGCTTTAATAACTTTTGCTGGCCTGACACTTCAATCCGGGCGAGGCGTCGTAAAAAAGATACCAACCATATGCCTAATATCAGGGTAACCACAGCGGCCAGTAACCACATAGACAAAATAATCTTTTCAGCCCCCTGCTGAGCGCTGACCTGCGAACTGATATCCTGCCAACGGATGCTCACTAACTGGCCACTTTGCTGAGGAGTTTCGCCCCAAACCGGCCAGGGCTGCAGCGACACCACAAAGGTTTGTTGATTAAACGTCAGCAGTTGTGATCTAGGGTAGGTAACCTCAGCAGGCAACTGGTAGTTTTCCAGCCAAAACCTTAAAATTTCCGAAGGCTTGTAACTGCTCCACTGCTCTGTTTGCAGCCAGTCTCTCTTCATGTCCTGATGAAACACTGCCGTAACATCAGGTTTCACCAACAATGCAATACCCTGATCTGGCATTTTAGACGCGGTCGTTTTGGTTTTTACTTGTCGCTGCGCAAATACATTCTGTAAATCAAAACCTAATTCTATTGCCGCCACCAGTTGTTTTTGCTGATTAAAAACCGGAATTACTGAACGCAGGCCTAGACCATGCCGTCCTTGCTCTGTTGCTGTTAACTGCTTTGCGGTATTCAGGCTGTGCATGATCATCGGGCGGATATCAGCCAAACTGTCGCTGTGGCGATCCGGGCGGTGAGCCCGCAGCAGGGTAAAAGCATCCGTCGCCAAATGCAGGTGTAACTGACTAGCGCCTGATGGCGTCAACGTTTGCCAGTACCTGTCTAAAATAGGCGCTATTTGCTGCCGCAACAGGCTTAAATTGGCATTAGCACCTTCTGCCTGGTAAAGCGCTGCCGCTTGCAGGATCAAATCGGTTAATTGCTTATTCGCTGCAATAAGTTTAACCGCTATCTCTACCTGATGGCTGGCTTCTTGCTGCAACACATGCTGCTTAGCCTGTTGTATAGATGCAAACTCAGCAATTAAATTATTATGATACTGTTGACGTTGCGCGGCAGAATGCCAGGCTGCCAGCAAAAAAACAGACAAAACTGCTGCGGCTACTACCGCGTACAATTTATTAAAGTTAAATGTTTGCTGTATGACATTAAGCAACTTGCACTCTCCTTGCTAAGCTTGCATATCAGGATTAGGTATTTATACATTAAATGCAAGCTAAGTGTGCAATTGTAATAAGTTAACCTGAACTCGGGATAAGAAAGTTTGAACTAAAGGCCCTCTTCGTGATCGGA
>NZ_DAINOE010000085.1:0-13154 GCF_036735525.1 Arsukibacterium sp.
CTCCTGACCAAAGAGGGATACCTTGCGCCCGGCCACCGGCACCGGTTGTTTTTCCAGTAAGCGCAGTAATTGCTGGCGCTGCTCTTTTTCTTTGCCACCCAAGGCCAGGGCCTCAGAGGCCAGCGCCGGCAAGGGGCCTAAAAACAACACCGTCTGTGCCTCTACCCTGGCACTGTTCTGTTGGGCACTCACCTCAGCAGCTTTATCGCCCCTGTCATTGCCCGCTGTACTGTTCTCAAGGGCATGGCCACTGCTCACACTAAAGATTAAGCAAAGCGCCAGCGCCGTCAGCCAGCTATTTTTCAACCATTTCACCACAGCTATCATTGTCAGATACTCTTTTTAACGTTAAACATAGGGTATATATCACGCTACAGCAGCAATAACCCGCTGGCGCGCTGTACGCTTTGCCGGATACAACTGCTGAGCACCGCATCGTTATCATAAATCAGCGTAAAACGGCTTTTTGCCCGGGTAATACCAGTGTACAGCAGCTCCCGGGTTAACACCGGGCTGCTGCTGGGGGGCAGTAACAAGGCGGTATGCAAAAACTCCGAGCCCTGTGACTTATGTACTGTCATCGCAAATACCGTTTCTGCACCATGCAAGCGGCTGGGCAACACCCAACGAATACCGCCTTCACCATCAGCAAACGCCACCCTTAATATCACCTTAGCTTGTTGTTGCAACGCCAGGCACACGCCCATGTCGCCATTCATCAGCTTTAGATGGTAATCGTTGCGGGTCATCAGCACCGGCCGCCCGGCATACCACAGCTGGCCCTGGGGCTTCAGCAAGCCATGCCGGGTTAATAAACGCTCAATCCGCAGATTAAGCCCCTGCACGCCCCAATCGCCCTCTTTGATTGCCGCCAGTAACTGAAACTGCCGCTGCAAACTTAAAATGTGCGCGGCCGCCTGATTAAGCTCGCTGGCACTCAGTTGGCCGTTATTCACCGTAAAATCGGCCACTGCCGTTAAATACTGGCGATAGCCGTCAAGCAGCAGCGCAGTTAAGGGCTCATTAAACGCCGGCAGCTGGCCTGCCGCTGAAGGGGTGTGACTTTTTGCTGTAAGCATTGTCTGTTGCAACAGTTGCACCTGGCTATGATTGCCGCCAGTAACGTCGCCCTGAGCAATGGCGTTAATCTGGGCAATAAGGGCGCGGCCGCTCAGCTTATCGCCGCCACTGTTGACCAGGCTGGCCAGCTGATGAATAGCGCCGCCCGCTTTAAAACGGTAGCTGACCCTGAGCATAGCGGTAACCTGCGCTAAGTCTGCGGCCTGTGCTGAGGCGATATAGGGCTCGGGCACAGCGGCAGCACAGAGTTGCTGTAAATAGGCGGCTGTTGCTGGCCGATAGTGGCCGGCCTGGGCAAAGCGGCATAAGTCCCCCAGCACTGAGCCGGCTTCCACCGAGGCTAACTGATCTTTATCGCCCAGCAAATACAAGTGGCAATGGCTGGGCAAGGCATTAATTAACGCCGTCATCAGCTCCACATCCACCATAGAGGCTTCATCTATCACCACCACATCGGCCGTTAACGGCTGGTGTTGTTGATGTTTAAAATGCCGGCTGTTGGCCCGGGCCCCTAATAAACGATGTACCGTTTGCACCTGACTGGGCAGCAAGGCTTTTAACTGCTCTGGCTGCGCTAAGGGCAACTGGCTGACATCCAACTGCTGCAAGCTTTGGGCAATAGATTCATTAAGCCTGGCAGCGGCTTTACCGGTGGGCGCCGCCAATAATATATTCAGCGGCGCTTGGTCACTGGCCAGGCGTAAACCCTGTAATAAGGCTAACAGTTTGATTACTGTGGTGGTTTTGCCGGTACCCGGGCCACCGGTAATAATGGCAAAACGGCTTCTTAGCGCCAGCGCACAGGCGGCCATTTGCCAGTCAAAAGGCGTGGCACGCTGCGCCAGCGGAAATAACCCCTGTAAAAAAGCCGCTATGGTTGCTAACGGATAAAGCGTAAGCGGTGTTATGCGACTGGCGATGTCATTGGCAATGACTTGTTCATACTGCCAGTAGCGGCGCATATACAACAGTGGCTGCTGCAAAGTGCCCGCCAGTACAAAGGGCGCATTGCTGCTTGGCGCTTTAGCAGGCGCCGCCAACAGATCAGCGACCAGACGGCTGCCTTGTAAGGCCTGCAACCACTGGGGCAATGTATAAGCACTCAGATACTGCGCTAATTGCGCCAGCGCCTCACGCTGTGGTTCACTGCGCGCACCCGCTTGCAGCATGGCCGCGTGATCCTGCTGCAAACTGGCCAGATCCAGACAAACATGGCCGCGGCCATTGGCTTCACTGCACAGCATAATGGCCAATAACTCCAGCGGGCTTAACCCGGGCTGCTCTGTTAAAAAAAACTGCGCCAGCATCTTATCCAAAGGTCGCAGCACACCAGCATCACACCAGCTTTGCGCCTGCTTAAGTAGCTGTTGACTGAGCTGTTGTTGACTAGATAGCTGTTGATTAGCTTGCTGTGGTATTGACATCAGAGCGCTCCTGCCGTGATGGCCTGACCACTAAAAAGTGCATCCAGCTGTTCTATTAATGCCCGCTCTGGCCGGTATTGCCACAGCCCTTGCTGCTGCGGCTCGCGACAGCCGCGCACAAACCAATAGCAGGCGCCGCCCATATGCCTGTCATAATCGTAATCGGCAAGACGGCTTTTTAATAAACGGTGCAGCGCCAGCAGGTACAGCACAAACTGCATATCATAGCGATGACTCAGCATCGCCTGTTGCATCGCTGACTGGCTGTAGGCGGCATCGTCAGCGCCCAGGCTATTGGTTTTCCAATCCAGTACATAGTAACGGCCCTGATGTTCAAACACTAAATCAATAAAGCCCTTAAGCATACCGTGCAGCTGCTCTGGCTCTGCCGCCGGGCGCGGTTCACCGGGCAACACATATTGCTGGATCAGTGTATCCAGCGCCCTGGTACTCACCTGCTGGCTGTGCAGTAAAAACTCCATTTCTATTGCGATCTTTGCCGGGGTCAGTGCCGCAAGCTGCAAAGAAGTACTGCCAAGCGGTAAAGAAGCGCTGCCAAGCGGCAACTGCTGCATTAAAAAAGTCGACAGCCAGTCAGACAAGGCGGCGGCATGCTCGCTAAGTGCAAGCACCTGACAACGTGCTGCAATTAAGGCCGCGCGGCCTTGTGTATCATTAACGGCGGCAGCAAAACCTGACCAGTGCTGACCATGCTGATCCAGATAGCGATGGGCGCCGGCCCACTCTAACAGCAAATGAATAAAGGTACCGGTAGCAGCCCCTTTGGGCAGCTGGTGCATGACAAAATCACTGGCCGCGTCGATAGCCGGACTTTCAGGCTGGCCTTGCTCGGCATACAGCTCGGCTTGCAGTGCCGCCTTGGCATCTTCTGGCTCAACAGCTGATGCAGTTTCGCTCTCGTCAGACACAGGCACAGATCCAGGCACAGCAGCACTAAAACGAATGGCCGAGTAACTGGCAATCCACCAGCGCTGATATGGCGCCAGATCTGGCTTGGCGGCCGCATCCAGTTCCGGCAATGTTGCCGCTGCCTGGTACGGCTGAGCTTGCGCCGCCAGCTGCAGCGCCGGATCTGCGCAAAGGTTAAGGCTAAAAATGCTCGCTGGCTGAGATGTCGTTAACTGCACTAATTGTTGTTCCAGCTCATCCGGGCTGTTGTAAGGCGTATCACCATTTAGCAAATACCCAAAAGCGCCCTGATGATTTTGCACTTTTTTGCCTTGCACCGCCACGGCAGCGGTGCCCAGCCAGATACCATGGCGGGCACGGGTCAGTGCCACATATAACAGGCGCATATCTTCGCTTAACCGCTGATCATCGGCCTGCTGCCAGGCCGCTGCAAAGGTGTCTCTACCCGCAATTTCGGTGCCAGTGCTACTGTTGCCATTAGCCGCTATCCGATAAGGCACCTGTTTAATTCTGCCATCTACGCTTTTAAAACCCACCACAAAGGGTAAAAACACCAGCGGATATTCCAGGCCTTTGGATTTATGAATGGTGATGATTTTCACCAGCGCAGCGTCACTCTCCAGGCGGATAACCTGCTCTTCGCCAGGCTCGTCAATATGCTCGGCCAGTTGGCGAATGAGTGCCTGCTCTCCTTCGAGTTGCATCGCCTGCTGTTGCAGCCAGTCGGCCAGATGCAGCAGGTTGGTCAGCTGCCGCTCCCCTTGCGGCATTTGCAGTAAGCGCGCCGGTAATTGGTACTGATCCAGTAACTGACGCAGCATCGCCAACACGCCCTGCTTGCGCCAACATTGCTGCAAACCGATAAAACATTGCACCTGCGCATCCAGTGCCAGTTCATCCTGCTGCCACTGCATTAGTTGCTGCAAACTCAGCTGTAAACTGGGCGCTGCCAGCGCTGCTTTTACTAACCCCAGATCCATGGGGTTGGCACAGGCTTGCAGCCATAACAACACATCGGCCGCTTCGGTTGTCGCAAACACCGAGCCGCGATCCGATAAATACACCGCCGGCACGCTAAGCGCCGCCAGCTCGGTTTTTATTAATTGCGCTTCATGCTGACTGCGCACCAGCACGGCAATATCTTCAGCCACTAAGGGCCGGCTGCTGTCGCTGTGTTGCAATTGGCAACGCCCGGCAACAGCGGCATTCAGTAACAGAGCAATCCGCGCCGCGGCTAAGCGGGCACTGTGCTGGCGATAATCAGTGATACGCCAGCTGTCCTCGCCGCTTAAATGCTCTATATGCACGGCCGGCAGCGGCTTAGCGTCTAACAGCAGCTGTTCACTGCGGCCACTGGCGCTGACGGCCACAAAGGGCAGCGGGTTTTCAGTGCTTTGGGCTGATTTAAAGCGAAACGCCGCCCTTGGCTGTGCTTCAGCTAATTGAAACAAGCTATTACAAGCGCTGATCACCGCCTGGGTAGAGCGGAAATTGCGGCTTAAACTATAATGCCGCCCGGCGGTATGCTGGCGTGCCTGCAAATAGGTATAAATGTCAGCGCCACGAAAACTGTAAATGGCCTGCTTAGGATCGCCAATCAGTACCACGGCGCTTTGCGGATCATTGCTGGCTATCTGGTAAATACGATCAAAAATGCCGTATTGCACCGGATCGGTATCCTGAAACTCATCGATCAGTGCCACCGGGTAATCGCTACGGATGCTATTGGCCAGTTGCTGCGCATGCTCGCCCGACAGCGCCGGGTCCAGCGCCTGATACAGCTCAGTCAGTAAATCATTAAAGCCCAGTTGCGCCTGCTGATTTAACCGCTGTTGCAGCTCATGCCGGCACCAGTTAAGCGCATGGCTTAACAGTGCCGGTTTAACCCCCGCTTTGGCCTCAGCGTCATCGGCGGCCGGTGCTGGATGATCAAGCTCGGCATGTTGTAACAGTAATGCCGCCAGCTCAGCCATTGCCATAAAAGCCGGATGAGTCGGCTCGGGATCCGGCGCCTGGCCTTTTTTCCAGACAAAATGGCCGCTGGCAAAGTTCGCCATCTTTTTTTCAAAGGGCGCCTCTGCCCGGCTCCACTGCTGCAACTCGTGCAGCATTTTCTGAAACTTCTCATCGCTATTAGAAAAATGTTTTGTGGCATTAAAGCGCGGCTGTAACGCAATTAACTGCTGCTCAAGCGTTGGCCAGTGCGCGAGCCACAGTGCCTGTACCTTTTTCTCCAGTTGTGCAAATTCGGCTTGCTGCGCCTGGCGTTGCTGGTTTTCGGCAATGGCCTCGTCTATTAACGCCTGCAACTGACTAAAGGCCGTCACACTAAAAGGCTTACCGGCAAAGAGTAACTGCGGCTGCGCCTGAGTTAACAATGGCAGTAAGGCTTTGCGTAAGCGGTCGGGGTTTTGGTAACACTGCTGCACT
Organism: Arsukibacterium sp.; assembly: GCF_036735525.1. NCBI lineage: Bacteria > Pseudomonadati > Pseudomonadota > Gammaproteobacteria > Chromatiales > Chromatiaceae > Arsukibacterium > Arsukibacterium sp. Next base: position 5,865 of record NZ_DAINOE010000085.1, read on the forward strand.
ACTTCCGCGGCTTGGGCAGATAAGGGGTAAAAGTGACGGCGCCAGTAATCTTTAACAATGCTATCGAGCAGTGCGGTTTGATCGGTAATCAGTTCGCGTTGAAACAAGCCTCTGCTGTCAAAGGCATGCTCTGACAGCATTTTATTACACCAGCCATGGATAGTGGCGATCATCGCCTCATCCATCGCTTCTGCCGCGCGCTTTAAGCGCAGGGCACAGCCCGGCCAGGCGCTGTCGGGGTAACTTATCACTAATTGCTGTAACGGATCCTGGCTTTGCTGTTGTTTAAGCAGCGCCGGGCTTTGCCGGAATAAGCGGGCGGCTTCCACCAGCCGCTGACGCACCCGGCTGCGCAGCTCTTCCGTGGCCGCCTCGGTAAACGTTAACACCAGGATATCGCGTGGGGTCAGTGGCCGCGAAAAGCGGCATTGCTCAGAGCCGTGCCCCAACACTAGGCGCACATACAACAAAGCCAGCGAAAAGGTTTTACCGGTACCGGCGCTGGCTTCAATTAACCGGCTGCCATAAAGCGGAAAGCTCAGTAAATCTAACTCTTTCATGCTTGCGCTCCTAAGCCCAGATGCTGCAGCATCGGCAAATACATTGCCTGACTTAAGACGCTAAAGTCGGGATCTGCGCTAAGGGCAGCATAATCGGGCCAGTAACGCTGTAATATGGGGTAATCTCTGACTTCCGCAGTAATGGCATAATCGCCCTGAAAATCACTGCCCTCATAACATTGGGCTGCGCCGTTCTCATCACCAACAACAAAAGCCAGTGCCGTTTTACAGGCCAGCGGTAATGGCCCCTGTAAGGCTTTTACGTAGCACTGCAACAAGGCGCTAAATTGAGCTGCTGCATCAGCTTTATGCAGCGGCGGTAAACTAAAAATGGCATCCGGGCCTATCAGTAAGCTGTGCACCGGTCCTGCTTGTTGCGCCATTAAATGCGCCGGCCAAAAGCGGCACAGATGGTAGCTTTTTAACTGTTTTTTGCTGTCAAACAAGCGGCTGGGCTGCACCAGAAGCCTTAGCAGGCGGCCATCCTGATGCTGCCGGATGTCACTGAGGCTATCTGCAAACACTACAGTAGCCGTATCATCCAATATCTGCTGCCAGTTGATGGTATGGTTAACTGTCGTTGAGGCCAGACGCAGCTGTTGCCACTCTTGTACTAAAGTCGCTAACTGCTGATTTTTTTGCTGCAACACTAAATGGCCAAAACCGCCCATCGGCAAGGCGCCGGCACGGGCTAGCCTTGAGGTTTCCTGTTGTAATAACTGCTCAGGGTCCAGGCTTGGTAAGGCGTCTGCTGACGATAGCGCAAGCCCCTGCTCCAGCCTGGCGATTAACGCCTGATCCAGCTGCCAGCCGTCAAGACCGGCAGAGGCAAAGAGTTCATCATCACGCTCGCTGCTCAGCTCCGTGGCCGGATATATCCCCAGGCGTTTTTGATAGAACAGTTTAGCCGGATGACGCATGAAACTGACCAGATCGCTAAGCCGGATATGGGTTGGCTCCAGGGTAAAGCGCGGCACCTGCTCAACTGTTGGCGCTATGGCAATGCTTTGTAGCGCCGCGCGCCAATCATCGGCAAAGCTGATTAACCTGGGATCACGACCGGGAGTAAAGTAGCGAATACTAAAGGGCTGTAACGGATGTGAAACGGTGAGTTTTTCCAGGATCTGTTGCTCAGGATAGGCCGCCTGCAGATAGTCTAGCAGCTGCCCCAGCAGCACTGAGGGTGGTTTTTCGCTGTTGTCGCGAATGCTAAAACCCACCCAGCTCAGCACCAGCTTGTCGCGCGCGGCCAGTAAGGCTTCTAAAAATAAATAATGATCACCACCCCGCCGCGATCTATCGCCCGGCCGGTATCCCGCCTGCATTAAATCAAAATCGTTGCGTTTCACCGGCCTTGGATAGTCACCATCGTTCATGCCCAATAGCCAGATCTGCGCAAAGGGTATAGCGCGCATTGGCATTAAAGTAGCAAAGTTTACCGCGCCGGCTAAAAAGCGCTGTTGTAAGCTGGGCTGATCCAACTCGTTTAACAAGGCATCGCGCACTATGGCTAAAGCCAGCGGCTGGCCGCTTAAATCATGGTCGCTCAGACTTTGCTGTAAATAACTCAGCTGCTCTTGAATGCGCGCCAGGGCCTGCTGATCTGCGACACTTTGTGCCAGAAAAAACTGGTTGAGCATCGCTTGCAGTAATTGCTGCCACTCATCAGCACTGTGCCTTTGTTGCAGCGCTTGCCAAAAAGCATCCAGCGCCGTTAACAGCTCAGCCAGCGGGCCAACTAAGGCCGCATCTAAACCGGCCACTTCATCATAGGGTTCAATCTGCTGCCAGGCCTCGCCATCACCCACCACATAGCCCAGCAACATGCGTTTTAAGCCAAACCACCAGCTGTTTTGCTCCAGCTCTGCCGCTAAACCAAAGCTGGCGCGCTGTTTGCCATGCAAACCCCAGCGGATATTGGCCCCTTCAATCCAGGGTTTTAAGCGGGCTATTGCCTCGTCATCCAGACCAAACCGCTGGCCAAGGGCGGGCGTGTCGAGTAAATCCAGCATGCTACTGACGGTAAAACGGTTATCCGGCAAATTCAGTAAAGACTCAAAGGCCACCAGTAAGCTATTGCGATGACGCAGCCCCTGATCGGCGATAAAAAATGGCAGATAGCGCGGATCCTCTGGCCGAAAGCGACCAAAGGTTGCTGCTATATAGGGCGCGTATTGGTTAATATCCGGCACCATCACTAAAATATCACGGGCCGATAATGCTGTGCCCTGCTGCCTTGCCTGGCTAAATTCCTGCAGCAGTTGATCATGCAACACTTCCAGTTCGCGAAGTGGGCTGTGACAGCGCAAAAATTGCAGGCTGTGATCTGCTGCTGCTATCTGGCTGCCAAGGGCTGCGCGTTCTTCCGCGGAGCGTAAATCCAGGATGTCTTGCTGTACTTGTTTTAGCAGGCTGGCGTCACCCGGCGCGGCAAATAAATCGATGCGCCCGGCAAAATACTGCTGATAGCTTCCGGTATCGTCCAGCTCATCTAACAGGTGCAAATAATCACGGCCCTGCTTACCCAGCGCCGCCAACAGCGGGTTACCGGCCAGATGGAGCTCATCTGCCGTTAATTGCGCCAGCGGGTGCGAGCCGTCTCTTCTGTTACGGCGGTATTCCTGACGCAGTAAATCCCGGCCATCAATCAAGTCGCCCCAATAATGCTGACAGGGATTACTGACAAATAGCAGTACCTGACAAAACGGCGAAATAGCATGCAGCGCATCCAGAGTTTGCCGTGGCAAGGACGAAATACCAAACACCACCACTCTTTTAGGTAAGGCCGCCGGGCGCGCGGTCAGTTGCTGACAGGCAGCGATAAACTGCTGGTGGATCTCAGCGCGACTTAATGCCCCCGGTTGTTGTGCGCTAATCTGCTGTTGCAGGGTTCGCCAAAGCCAGGGTTGCCATAATTGATGCTCGCCCAGCGCTTTACCATCTATGCTGTTATCGCCTTGCTGCCAGGCACTGAGCCAATCAGCGCGATACACCTGATATTGGTCAAATAAGTCGGCCAATTGCAAGGCCAGCTGATAACAGCGGCGAGGATCCTCAGGGTCTTTGGCTAAAAAGCCATGCAAGGGGCTCAGCTCGGGCAACGAAGGCAGTTGTTGTAGTAGTTTATACAAACGCCAGCCTAAGGCCGCCTTATTGTAAGGGGAATCTGCCGCTAAGTTTGGTAATACGGCCCGATAAGCCTGCCACAAAAAACGTCCGGGTAATTCTGTTTTTACGCCAGCGGCTATACCCAGGCCACCCTCACTGCTGGGTGCGGCTAAGGCTAGCTTTAACCACTGCGCAATACCATTACTTTGTACCAGAAAAGTCTCGGTTTCCAGTACCGCTAACGGATAACGTTGACACCAGCTGAGCATCAGATCGCGCAGGCTTTCGAGACGGTTACTCTGAATCACCATAAAACCGCTCGGCCAGGCCTGCTCTGTCATATTCTGTCCCTGTGCTGTGCCAATATCAATGCGAACACGAGTTCTAAGCTCTAGTAGCTGTTTATAAACCAGCTACTTACAGACTGCAATGCTTAATCGACCGGCTGACAGCTGTTTGCTGTTTTAATCGGCCAAATGGTATCGCGTTACCATTTTGGTTATGCGTTACCAGTATTATTGGCGGCAAAGCGGCTATAACACTGGTCAGCCACCGTGCTGACGTTTACACTGCTTAGCCTGTCAGTTTTACGGTGTTTGCCATGTCCGCTCCAGCTAACCCAGCATTTTTAGTTCAACACAGCTTCGCCAGTTTACCGGATTGTTGCTATGAATTTTGTCAACCTACGCCGGTATCGGCGCCGCAATGGCTGGCATTTAACCAGGACCTGGCCGAGCAATTGGGACTGCCGGCAGACTATCATGGCACTGAGCTGGGCTTGCAACTGTTTGCCGGCAATCAACTGCCGGATTGGACACAACCGCTGGCGCAAGCCTATGCCGGCCACCAGTTTGCTAACTTTGTACCACGTTTGGGCGATGGCCGAGCCATTTTGCTGGCTGAAGTACAGGATCAGCAACAGCAAGTACGAGATATACAGCTAAAAGGCAGTGGCCCAACGCCCTTTTCCCGCGGTGGTGATGGCCGTGCGGCCTTAGGCCCGGTGATGCGCGAATATTTACTGAGCGAAGCCATGCATGCGTTAGGCGTGCCCAGTACCCGCGCGCTGGCAGCAGTACTAACCGGCGACTGGGTATACCGCGATTCTGCTCAACCCGGCGCTATTTTAACCCGGGTGGGCAGCAGCCATCTGCGTATTGGCAGTTTTCAATACATAGCGTTGCAACAAGCCACCGATCCTAAGCAGGCAGGCATACTACAACGCTATGCCGATTATGCTATCAAGCGGCATTACCCGCATTGCCAGCAACAAGCCGCCCCTTATCTGGCGCTGCTAGCGGCGGTTATCGACAAACAAGCACAGTTGGTGGCGCACTGGATGAGTCTGGGGTTTATTCATGGTGTAATGAATACCGACAATTGCAGCATTAGCGGCGAAACCATAGATTACGGCCCCTGCGCCTTTATGGAGGCCTATGATCCCAACACCGTATTCAGCGCTATCGATCGGCGCGGCCGCTATGCCTATGGCAATCAACCGGCCATGGCACTGTGGAACCTGACGCGTTTGGCCGAAGCATTGTTGCCGCTGATAGATGATGAACAAAGCCGGGCGATAGCGCTGGCCAGTGAAGCCCTGCAGCAGTTTCAGAGTGCTTATGAGCGACAATGGTTAAACCGGATGGCCGCTAAATTGGGCATAACGCAAGCCAATGCTGAAGATAAGCCTTTAATTGACGGCTGGCTGGCTTTGCTGCAACAGCATCAGGCCGATTTTACCCGCAGTTTTTACCTGTTAAGCCAGCCAGATACCGATGCACTGGCTGAGTCATTTCAGCACAGCAGCGCCTGGCAGAGCTGGTTGTTGCTATGGCAGCAACGCCTGGCACAGCAAGGCTTGGGGCAGGCGCAGCTGATAACGCAGATACACTCGGTTAATCCTTGTGTCATTCCGCGCAATCATTTGGTGCAACAGGCTATTGATATGGCAATGGAACATGGTGATTTAAGCTTATTTCAGCAGTTACACCGGGTATGGCAACAGCCTTTTGTAGATACCGGGGAGAATCGGGCCTTTCAACAACCCGCCACAGCAGCGCAAGCGGTAACACGGACTTTTTGTGGCACCTAAGGCCTTTACCCTATAATTGATCTATTAACTGCTATAACCCTTTAACAGCAAACGGTAGCCGCTTTATGACAGACTCTGCAAGCTTATATTTTTATGACTTTGAAACCTGGGGCGCCGATCCCAAGCGCGACCGCCCGGCGCAGTTTGCTGGTATTCGTACCGATCTCGACTTAAACATTATTAGCAAGCCAGATGTCTGGTATTGCCAGCTGGCCAATGATTATTTGCCACATCCGCAAGCGGCCTTGATTACCGGCTTAACGCCGCAGCTGTGCAACAAAAAAGGCCTCCCCGAAACCGAGTTTATGCAGCGCATCCTTGAGCGGTTTTCACAGCCGCATAGCTGTGTGCTGGGCTATAACAGTTTACGCTTTGATGATGAGGTAACGCGTTACAGTTTATACCGTAATTTTTACGAGCCTTATGGCCGGGAATGGCAGCAAGGCAATAGCCGTTGGGACTTAATAGATGTGGTACGCGCCTGCTATGCACTGCGCCCGCAAGGCATTAACTGGCCTCTGCGCGAAGATGGCAGCCCCAGTTTTAAATTAGAACTGCTGACCAAGGCAAACGATTTAGCGCATGAACAGGCGCATGATGCCTTGTCTGATGTCTATGCCACTATCGCCATCGCAAAGTTAATTAAAGAAAAGCAGCCTAAACTGTTCAGTTATTTATTTGAATTGCGTAAAAAAGCCAACGTCAGTGAGCTTATCGACGTGGCTGGCTTAACGCCACTGGTGCATGTATCGTCAAAATTTCCGGCAAGCGCTGGCTGTGTCAGCTGGATAGTGCCACTGGCCTTTCACCCCACCAATAAAAATGCGGTGATTTGTTATAACCTGCAGGCTGATCCGACGCCCTTACTGAACGATGATATCCAGACCCTGAGCAGCAAACTCTATACCCGCAGCAGTGATTTAGCCGAAGGTGAAGAACGGCTTGGCCTGAAACTGATCCATCTGAATAAATGTCCGGTGCTGGCCAACGCGAAAACCTTAACGGTAGAACGTGCCACTGAGCTGGGCATCGACCGCTCCCGCTGCCTGGCGCATCTGGAGTGGTTTAAACAACATCGCTCAGTGCAGCAAAAAGTGATTGAGCTATACCAGCTACCCGCTGAGTATGGCGCTGAAACCAACCCGGATTATCAGTTATACAGTGGCTTTATCAGTGATGCTGACAAACATAAAATGCAGCAATTACATCAGTTAAGCGCTGAGCAGTTGGCAGTCAATGCGCCGGTATTTTCTGAAGAGCGGCTTAATAACCTGTTATTTTTATATCGCGCCCGTCACTACCCGCACAGCCTGAATGACAGCGAGTTGCAAAAATGGCAACGCTATCGTACCGATAAACTGATGCATGGCCTGGATAACCCTAATTTAACCATGGAAGAGTTCAGCCTGGCACTGGAGAATCTGGCTCATGAACATGCCAGTGATGAGCAAAAGATGAAGATTTTAAAGGCGTTGTATTTGTATGTGCAGAGTTTATAACCCTACTGTCTTGCTCAAGATTTATTGATTG
>NZ_DAINOE010000086.1:0-13113 GCF_036735525.1 Arsukibacterium sp.
GGCCACTGAGTTTTACAAAGATGGCAAATATGTATTAGGTGGTGAGAATAAGAGTTTTGACTCTTATGGCTTTAACGACTACCTGGCCGGCTTAACCCAGCGTTACCCGATAGTGTCTATTGAAGATGGCTTAGACGAAAGCGACTGGGACGGCTGGAAAGACTTAACCAATAAAATTGGCAGCAAAGTACAGCTGGTTGGCGATGATTTATTTGTTACCAACACCAAAATTTTAACTCGCGGCATTGAACAGGGCATAGGAAACTCTATCCTGATTAAATTCAACCAGATTGGTTCGTTAACCGAGACGCTGGCGGCGATTAAAATGGCCAAAGATGCCGGCTTTACTGCTGTTATCTCGCACCGCAGTGGTGAAACCGAAGATGCCTTTATTGCTGATTTAGCCGTAGGTACTGCTGCCGGTCAAATTAAAACCGGTTCACTGTGCCGCTCAGACCGGGTAGCCAAGTACAACCAGTTACTGCGCATCGAGCAGGAGCTGGGCAGCAAAGCACCTTATAAAGGCCGCAGCGAAATCAAAGGTCAGTAACCACCGCCTTAAATCCTTTGGGGTCAGGCCTTGCATTTTGCAGTTGTTAACAACTGCAAAATGCAAGGCCTGACCCCTTTGGTTTTTTTTCGGGTTAGCTGATGTTGATTTGCGCTAAATGACTTTGCAGGTGCAGGTAATGGGCGCTGTAGTATTGGGCTTTGGTCAGGCGGCCGTAAGCAAAATGCGGCTGCAGCGGGCCTTGCCAGTCCATAAATTGCTGGATATGGTAAATCAGCTCACGCATCGCCACATCATTGGGCACACCAGCTTCAAGATCAGGTGCGCCGGGGATAGGTTCATCCAGGTCATGATGCAACTGGCCTTTGGCCGCAAAGGCATTGACTGCCAACTTGCCGATGCTGTTCTGAAACCAGGGCGAGCGGGATGCCGGATAGCCGTAAATGGAGTAACGTACGCTTTGCGCGCAATGCTGCAAAATCTGGCTGACATTCCATGGGCCGCTGCTGCTGACACGGTGCAGGGGCAAAGCGCGCAGTTGTACTAACATATCCGACAACGGGTAAGGCCGAAGCGTAGCGACCAGCTTGGTGCCTAACACCAGAACGACAGGCGTAGCCAGGCTAGCTTTTAAAAATAAACGACGGTTCATAGGCTATCGCTGCACCCCTGAGGTAAAAAAGGGTAAACTAGCATTTTTCAGCGGCGCTTTGCCACTTTTATCGGATGTTGAATGTCTGCTTTACCTGCCTTATGGCCACTTTATGCAAAAGCCCTATGGCCCAAAGCCTTACCGCCTGAGGCTGGCTGTCAGCAGACAGAACTTACTGCATCAGCAAGCGCGGTGCTAAGCCCGGCCCGACAGCTGGCGCGTTACCAACAGCTGTGTCAGCTTGCTCAGAGCCCGCAGTTACCCCCCTGCTGGCCCAATGTGCTGGCTTTTGGTTTGCAGCTGCGGCTGTTATTGCAAAGCCCGTTCCCGGTGATGGGGCTGGTGCATCTCAGTAACCATATTAGCCAGTTTAGGCCTATTCTTGTCGCCGAGCCGCTGGACATTAAGGTGCGGCTGGCGCCGGTTTTACCTCATGAAAAAGGGGTGCTGCTGCCGTTAGTCACAGAGGTTTACCGTAAAGGCCAGTTAGTGTGGCAGCAACAGGCTTGTCACCTGTACCGAACGAGGACACCGCCTGCCTTGCCAGAACCGGCCGCTGATGCTCCAGCTTTAGCGGCATCTGTGGCCAAAAATATCAGTGTTAACGCTGCTAACCTGCACAGTGAGCTGAAAGCGCCGCGCGGGACGGGTTGGCGTTATGGCTGGTTAAGTGGTGATATTAACCCGATACATTTAAGCGATATCAGTGCCCGGCTCTTTGGTTTTAAAGCCGCACTGGCGCACGGGATGTGGTCTAAGGCGAGAATATTGGCCGCACTGGCGCCGCAAGCGCCGGCTTTTGACGTCAGTGTTAACTTCAGCTCACCACTGTTGCTGCCTGATCGCGCCCATTTACACTGTCAGCAGTCCAGTGAGCATGGACGGATAACGCAGCACTTTGCCCTGGCCAGCCCGGCCCGGCAGCGCTTGTTGCTTAGTGGCCAACTGCAATGTGCCAGGTAATGAGCAATGATTTGCCGTATTGGATAAAAAAACTGGCGCCGCATTGTTTTTGCTTTTACAAGCGCCAGCCGATTGGCTAACATCTGGCCATGATAGATGTGATAACGCCTCAGCCGCATTTCTGGCAAAGTTCGCCAGATAATCAAACTTATACCGAGCTGTGTAATGCTTTGTATGAGCGTGAAATCTATCGCCTGTCACAAAGCAGTGCTGACAATTTGGCGTTATTGCCAAAACGGCTGTCCAGTTTGCCATTTTATATCCGGCGTGCTGCCAGTAACTTACTGCAATATCCCAGTGAGCTGGCATTAGATAGCCTTAACGCATCCTGGTATCACCGGCAGGCAGCGCGTTGCCCGGCCAGTAAGCAGCAAGCCTCGGTTATTGCCGAGTTTTATCAAAAAGCAGCGGTTCCTGGGTTAATAGTGCCACTTTACAGCGAGTTACATACCGCAGAGCAGATTTTGCTTGACAGTGTGGATGAGGTTGACCTTAGTGGCCAACGCTTACACTGCAATAATTACGGCTGGTTTGGCTTTAGCGGCACACCCTTGCAGGCGCAGCACAGCCAGTTGTTTTTGCTAAAGCCCGCTAAAGCCATTATGACGGCGGCCTGCTGTGGTCATCAGTGGTTAAATAATGATAAAACCGCGCCCAGATTACTCAGTTTACGTGAGCTGTTGTTGGCCAGCAGGCTAAACTGGCGCAATTTTGCTAAGCCTTATTTACCGCTGCACCGCTAGGCTTTATGCATTTAGGCCTTTGCAGCAGCGCAAAGTCGCTTCATAATAGCCTTATCATTCTACCAGACTCTGATTTATGCGACTGTTAACGCTTCTGCTGTTGATATTGTTTGGCGCCCTGCAATACCGGCTGTGGTTCGGTCAGCTGGGTGTGCCTGACTATTTGCGCCAGTTAGAGGAAATTGCCAGTCAGCGCGCCAGTAACCAAGAGTTAGCTAAACGCAATCGCATGTTGCTGGCAGATGTCACCGATTTACAACAAGGCTTTGAAGCCATTGAAGAGCGTGCCCGCCATGAATTGGGCCTGATCGGTGAGGATGAAGTGTTTTTTCGTATTATTCAGCAGGATCCTGAATGAGTTCAGATGTTATTCCAGCCATAGCCGCCATCATTCCGGCAGCAGGTGTGGGCCAACGCATGCAGGCTGACAAGCCGAAACAATATCTGCGTTTACAAGGCAAAACCATTTTACAGCACAGTGTTGAGCGCATTTTAGCCATTGATAGCGTGAGCCGCTTGTATTTAGTATTAAGTGACGACGATGCCTATTTTGCCAGTACGGGGTTGCCTGCTGAGCAGATTGAGCGGGTGAGCGGTGGCAGTGAGCGGGTACATTCAGTATTAAATGCGCTGCAGCTAATTGATAGTGAGCGCTACCCCTGGGTGCTGGTGCATGATGCCGCAAGGCCTTTAGTGCGCAAGCAGGATATTGACTTATTAATCAGCGAAGGGCTCAGCGGTCAGCACGGCGCTATTTTAGCCTGTCCGGTACGCGATACCATGAAACGCGGCCAGCAGTTTATTACTGAAACCGTCAGTCGGGATAGCCTGTGGCATGCATTAACACCGCAGTTTTTTCCCACTGACCTGCTGCGTGAGGCGATTATCGGCGCCTTAGCCGCCGGGGTGCAGGTAACAGATGAAGCCTCGGCGATGGAATGGGCCGGCCATCAGGTGCGTTTGCTTGAAGGGCACAGTGACAATATCAAAATTACCCGGCCCGCCGATTTACAGCTGGCCGCGTTTTATCTGGAGCAGCAGTACTAATGACATTGCGGATTGGTCATGGTTTTGATGTGCATGCCTTTGGTGGCGAAGGCCCTGTTACGCTGGCCGGTGTGAAAATTGATTATCCTCGCGGTTTAGTTGCCCATTCTGATGGTGACGTGGTGCTGCATGCCCTGGCTGATGCCATGCTAGGCGCGCTGGCGCTGGGCGATATTGGCCATCATTTCCCGGATAATGATGCGAGCTACCAAGGGATCGACAGCCGCATTTTATTGCGCAATGTGTTTGCTCAGGTGCAGCAGCGCGGCTATCGCATTAATAATCTGGATATCACCATTATGGCGCAGGCGCCGAAAATTGCGCCGCATATCGAAAGTATGCGCCAGTGTATTGCCGCAGATTTACACTGCGACCTTGAGCAGGTGAATGTTAAAGCCACCACTACAGAAAAGCTCGGCTTTGTTGGTCGGCAGGAAGGTATAGCCGCTGAAGCGGTTGTGCTGCTGATCGCATGATGAACCTGACGCTAAATCAATGGCAGTATTGCTACGGCAAGCCAGATGTTACTGCGCTAATCCGCTGTCAGCCGCAAGATTTTATTGTTGAAGAACAACTCAATTTCAGCCCCAGCGGAGCCGGTGAGCATCTGTTGCTGCAGGTCGAGAAAATTGGCCAGAATACCCAGTTTGTGGCACGTGAGCTGGCCAGGCTAACTGGCCTGAGGGTGCGTGATATCAGCTATGCCGGATTAAAAGATCGCCATGCCATTACCCGGCAATGGTTTTGTTTTAAATGGCCGATTAAGCAGGATTTAGCCTGGCAAGAATGGCAAATAGAAGGCGTACAAATACTGCAATGCCTGCGCCATAGCCGTAAATTGCGCTTAGGCGCGTTAAAACGTAACCTGTTTCAAATACGCTTGCGCCAGGTATCCGATGTGCCGGCTTTACTGACGCGCGTGCAGTTAGTGGCCAAGGGTGTGCCTAATTATTATGGTGAGCAGCGTTTTGGCCGTGATGGCGGTAATTTGCAGCTGGCCGAGCAGTTATTTAGTGGCGGCAGCATTGCCGATCGGCAAATTCGGGGGCTGGCGTTATCGGCCAGTCGTTCCTGGTTATTTAATACCATCGTCAGTGCCCGGCTGCAGGCAGGCACTTTTATGCAAATTCTGCCAGGTGATGTGTTACAGCTTGATGGCAGTGGCTCGGTGTTTGCTGTCGAACAGCCGGATGCTACCCTTAACGGCCGTTTGCTTGACGCTGATCTGCACCTGACGGCGCCGTTAGTGGGCAGCGGTAAGGCGTTAAGCACTGCCTTGGCGGCAGAGCTTGAACAGCAGGCCATTTTACCCTGGCAACACTGGCAGCATGGCTTAATTGAGTTAAGAGTACAGGCCGCCAGGCGAAGTATGCGGTTGATACCACAACAGCTGACTGCAGAGCAACAGGGCAATGAAGTATCTTTGCAATTTGCCTTGCCAGCTGGTTGTTTTGCCACCAGTGTACTGCGAGAATTGGCGTTATATCAGGATAGTTCCCGCCACCTGGCGTTAATGGAGTAAGGAATGCGAATTTTACTTAGTAATGATGATGGTGTTTACGCCAAAGGTATTCAGGTATTGCAGCAGGCATTATGCCAGATTGCCGAGGTGACCACTGTCGGGCCAGACCGTAATTGCAGCGGCGCCAGTAATTCTTTAACCCTGTTAAACCCGCTACGCACGCAATTGCTCGACAACGGTTTTATTGCGGTAAATGGCACCCCTACCGACTGCGTACATTTAGCCATTAGCCAATTGTTAGACTTTACCCCGGATTTAGTAGTCGCCGGCATTAATCATGGCGCTAATTTAGGTGATGATGTGCTGTACTCTGGCACTGTGGCTGCGGCCACTGAAGGGCGACACCTGGGACTGCCCGCTATTGCTGTGTCATTGGCCGGGCGGGATGAAGCGCATTTTTATACCGCAGCCCAGGTAACTATTGCGGTGATTAAAAAGCTGAAGTCTCATCCGTTACCGGCTGATCAAATTTTAAATATCAATGTACCGGCCATACCACTGTCTGAGCTTAAAGGCATACAGGTAACCCGGCTGGGCCGCCGGCATAAAGCCGAAACCATGAGCACCGCCACCGATCCCTGGGGCCGCAAAATATACTGGTATGGCTCTTTAGGCCCCGAGCTGGATGCGGGTGAGGGCACCGATTTTTATGCCATTGCCAATGGCTATGCGTCTATTACGCCTATACAGGTGGATATGTCAGCCTATAAGAGTATGGATACCCTGCGGCATTGGTTAGAAGGGATCAGGTGGGGTTAATGGCAGTGGCAACAGTACGCAGTGCCGGCTTACTGGCGCAAAAGTTACAACGTGAGGGCATCAGCGACGCCCAGGTGCTGTCGGCCATCGCGCAAACACCGCGTCATCTGTTTGTTGAGCCGGTGCTGGCGCATAAAGCGTATGAAAATACCGCATTGCCAATAGGCCAGGGCCAGACCATCTCACAACCTTACATAGTGGCTCGGATGACTGAGCTGTTACTGGCGGGCAAAACGGCCGGCAAGGTGCTGGAAATCGGCACTGGCTCGGGCTATCAAACCGCCATACTGGCAAGGTTATTCCCCCATGTTTGCAGTGTTGAGCGTATTAAATCTTTGCAGTTTCAGGCTAAACGCCGCCTGCAGCAACTGGATTTACACCATGTGTCAATGAAACACGGCGACGGCTGGCTGGGCTGGCCCAGTAAGGCCCCCTTTGACAGCATTATTGTAACCGCCGCGCCCTCTGAAGTTCCGCAAGCCTTGTTGCAACAATTAACCGAGGGCGGCCGCCTGGTGATACCGGTTGGCGCGCAAGAGCAATGGTTACGCGTCTATGAGCGGCATGGCGAGCAGTTTGCCATTAAAGAAATTGAGGCAGTACGCTTTGTGCCTCTTGTGCCGGGCGAGCTGGCCTGATAAGTAACAGGAAGAACATGAATTATCTACAATGGATTATAAAAGGCCTGGCGATGGGCGCCGCAGATGTCGTGCCGGGCGTGTCAGGCGGTACCCTGGCCTTTGTGCTGGGTATTTATCACCGGTTATTGGCAGCGATCAGCTCCGTCAATCTGGCGGCACTGCGGTTATTATTCAGCGGCCGTTTAAAACAATGCTGGCAGCATATCGATGGCACTTTTTTGCTGTGTTTATTAAGTGGCATTTTAATTAGCGTGTTTTCATTGGCTAATCTTATTGGCTATTTGATGGAATACCGGCCAGTGCCTTTATGGGCATTTTTTAACGGCTTGATTTTAACAGCATTGCCGCCGCTTTTTAAAGCGGTCTCCTGGTCAGTCTGGCGGGCCTTGCTGTTTGTGTTTGGTATTAGCTTTGCGTTAGCCATCGGTATGCTGACGCCGGTGCAACTTGAGCCCGCTGGCTGGATGTTTTTTGCTGCAGGTGCCATTGCTATTTGTGCGATGATTTTACCCGGCGTGTCGGGCAGTTTTATGTTACTGATAATGGGCATGTATGCTCCGGTGCTACTGGCAGTGAAAGAGTTCCAGTTTGGCGTGTTACTGTTGTTTGTCAGCGGTTGTGTCATAGGCCTGATGAGCTTTACCCGGCTGCTGAATTGGTTACTAAGCCGTTATATGGCGGCCAGTTTAGCGCTGTTAACAGGGATAGTGGTCGGAGCCATGTATCGGATCTGGCCCTGGCAACAGCAGCAGCAGGTGTATAGCCCCTGGCAATATGCAGAGCAAGTAGCCCCGGCAGATGGCCTGCTGGCCATAGCCAGTTTCTTATCGGCGGTATTATTGATGACAGCCTTGCTCAATTTAAATAAATGGCTTAACCCAGCTTGAGTGCACTTTTCTAATGACTAGCTGGCAAGCCACACCTCAACATGCCGCAGCTGAGCCTCAGCAAGGTTGCGCCGTCAAGGCGCTGTTTGCCCCGCCTGTAGCGCTATATTGTCTGTTGCTGGCTGCCTTGTGGCTACTGAGTGGTTGCAGTGCCAAATCGCCGCCAGCGCCTGTGACCACACTGGAGCTCAGGCAAAACCCTTATGATGCCCGTAACAGGGGCAGCCTGGCTGCGACCGAATATGTGGTGCAGCGGGGTGATACACTGTATTCCATCGCCTTTCGGGCTGGTCAGGATGTGCGTACTCTGGCGCAACGCAATAACATTGCTAACCCTTATTTGATTTATCCTGGTCAGGTGTTGCGGTTACAAGGTGCTGTCGCGCAGCAAAGACAACCTGCAGCACAGCGGCCAGCGCAGCCAAGCACTGCTAAACAAACTCAGCAACAAAGTGCCAGGCCGGCACAGCCTGTCAGCCGACAGCCGACCATGGCTCAAGGCCCGTTAACTCAACCAAAATCAGATACTTCATCAAAATCTGCTAAAGCGGTTGCGCCGCCAAAACAAACGGGGTATGTTCAATCATCAGCTACACAAACTCAACAAAAAACATCGCAGCCGGCCGCAACAGCCGGGCGGGTGCAATGGGCGTGGCCGGTTCGGGGACCTATTATTTCTGAATTTTCCACTGCTGAACACGGTAACAAGGGTATTGATATTGCCGGTGCTGAGGGCACCCGGGTGAATGCGGCTGCTGCTGGTGAGGTGGTGTATGCCGGTAACGCACTTCGGGGTTATGGTAATCTGATTATCATCAAACATAACGATGATTATCTGAGTGCTTATGCTCACAACAAGCGCATCCTGGTGAAGGAACGTCAACAGGTTAATGCCGGTCAACAAATAGCCGAAATGGGCAGTACCGATGCCACCGATAGCCGGTTACACTTTGAAATCCGCTTTCGGGGGCAGTCTGTTAACCCCAGGCGCTATTTACCACGTTAACACTACGCTTGTTAAGCAGAGAGTGTTAACAACAATAAGCAGATCGGTCAAGCCGGCAGCAATAAACAACCAGGGACGACAGTCGTAATAAAGAACCCAGCACGCTTAAGACGTGGGAGATTGGATATGGGACGCAACACCGACGATGATGTGGAATTTAAAGATGATGACTTATCAGATGAAGCCATTGTTTTAGAAGAAGACGGTGAGCCAGATATCAGTTTGCTCAACAATGATGCAGGCGGTACTGACGAGTTGTTTGTCAAAGATGACAGCCAGAAGGCGATGGATGCCACGCAGATTTACCTTGGTGAAATTGGTTTTTCACCCTTGTTATCTGCCGAAGAAGAAGTGTATTTTTCCCGCCTGGCGCTAAAAGGCGATCAGGCTGCCCGCAAGCGGATGATTGAAAGTAACTTGCGGCTGGTGGTAAAAATTGCCCGCCGCTATATTAACCGTGGTCTGGCGCTGCTCGATTTAATCGAAGAGGGTAACCTTGGCTTAATCAGAGCGGTGGAAAAATTTGACCCTGAGCGCGGTTTTCGTTTTTCAACCTATGCCACCTGGTGGATCCGCCAGACCATAGAACGCGCCATCATGAATCAAACCCGCACCATTCGTTTACCCATCCATGTGGTCAAAGAGCTGAATATTTATCTGCGTGCCGCCCGTGAGTTATCGCAAAAGCTGGACCATGAACCCAGCCCGGAAGAAATTGCTGCCGCGCTGGACCGGCCGGTCGAAGAAGTGCGCAAAATGCTCAAGCTGAACGAAAAAATCACCTCGGTCGATATGCCCGTAGCGGGCGCTTCTGAAAAACAATTACTGGATGTGATTGCCGATGAAAAAGAACTGGGGCCGGAAACGGAGCTGCAGGATGAAGACATTCGCCAGCACCTGGTACTGTGGCTAGATGAGCTTAATCCCAAGCAACGTGAAGTACTGGCCCGCCGCTTTGGTTTACTCGGCTATGAGCCCTCGACGTTGGAAGATGTTGGCCATGAAATTGGCCTGACCCGCGAGCGGGTGCGGCAAATTCAGGTTGAAGCCCTGCGGCGTTTGCGTGAAATTGTGACCCATCAGGGCTTGAATATCGAAACCTTGTTTCAGGAATGACACTCTTAATGTTGAGTGTTGAGTGTTGAGTGTTGAGTGTTGAGTGTTGAGTGTTGAGTGTTGAGTGTTGGTAGCTTAGCTGCTGAGCCGTCAGCTTGAAGCGGTTAAGATGATTAAGGGGCGCAAATATGCGCCCCTACTCATTTGATTAGCGGCGTAGCCGCTGCACTGCTACGGCCAGCGCGCCGGCAATTAAGCCCCAGAATGCTGAGGCTATGCCAAAAAAGCTGATGCCTGACGCGGTCACCAACAAGGTGATCACGGCGGCGTCACGATACTCGGGGTCGTTGGTGGTCGCCTGCAGGTTAGCCGCTATGGTGCTGATCAGTGCCAGCCCGGCCAGTGCCGCCACCATGGCGCTGGGGAAGGCGGCAAACAGCGCGACGACTGTGGCGCCGGCCAAACCAGCTAGCAAATAAAACACCCCGGCGGCAATGCCGGCAATATAACGTTTGTGCACATTAGGATGGGCTTCTGGTCCGGCGCAAATGGCTGCGGTAATGGCCGCCAGATTAATAGAAAACGCGCCCCAGGGCGCCAGTAGCAGCGAGCTTAATGCGGTCGAGCTGATAAGCGGCGATACCGGCGTTTGATAGCCATTGGCTCTTAACACCGCTACCCCGGGAATATTTTGCGATGCCACTGTTACTAATAACAGCGGTAAGCCGACCCCTAATAATGCCGGCCAGGAAAATTCAGGTGTAACCCACACCGGTGTGGTCAGGCTCAGCTTTACCTCAGTGAAATCCAGCCCTACCGTAAACAACATGGTCACCAGACCCGTCACTAGCACCACTAAGATAGCATAGCGCGGCCACAGTTGTTTAGCGATTAAATAACTGACACACATAGCGCCGACCAGCAGCCACTGGCCTTGCATCGAGCTGAAGATGGCAAAACCAAACTGCAGCAAAATACCGGCCAGCATGGCACTGGCCAGCGGCAGCGGAATAAGTTTTGTCAGTTTTTCAAACCAACGACTAAGGCCAATAATTAGCCCAAGGGCAGCGGTAAAGATAAAGACGCCGGTGGCTTGCTCTATGCTCAGCCCATGCAAACTGGTAGCCAGTAAGGCGGCACCCGGTGTCGACCAGGCGGTGATCACCGGCGCTTTGTAATACCAGGATAGCCCAATACAGGTAACCGCCATGCCTATGCCCAGCGCCAACAGCCAGGAGGCCATGATCTGATTGCTGGCACCGGCGGCACTGGCCGCCTGAAACACGATGGCGACAGAGCTGGCAAAACCAACCAGTACCGCGACAAAGCCGGCGACGATGGCGGACAGGCTCAGATCCTGTCGTAGTGTCCTCATAGCGCGGCCTTTAACTGATAGAGCAGATCCAATGCCTGGCGGGCACTCAATTCATCCGGGTTTAGTGCCGCCAGTTTCTTCAGCACCGGATGCTCAGGCGCTAACAACGACAGTTGCTGCTGGCTGTGGGCTGAGTGTTGCGGTGTCAGCTGGGCGCGGCCTTGTTGCTCCAACTGGCTGAGTTTGTGTTTGGCCTGGCTAATGACTGTTTTGGGTACCCCGGCAAGTTGTGCGACCTGCAGGCCAAAGCTTTTACTGGCAGCGCCGTCTTGCACGTGGTGCATAAACACAATATCGTCACCATGTTCTACCGCATCTAAATGCACATTGACCACGCCGTCCAGGCTGTCGGCCAGCTCGGTCAGTTCAAAATAGTGGGTGGCAAATAAGGTCAGGGCTTTAATGCGGGTCGCCAGGTAATCGGCACAAGCCCAGGCCAGGCTTAAGCCATCATAGGTGCTGGTACCGCGACCAATTTCATCCATCAGCACCAGGCTATGCGCGGTGGCGTGGTGCAAAATGGTGGCGGTTTCACTCATTTCCACCATAAAGGTCGACCGGCCGGAGGCTAAATCATCCGAGGCGCCGATGCGGGTGAAGATACGGTCAATCGGCCCGAGGTGAGCACTGTCTGCAGGCACAAAGCAGCCAATGTAGGCCATTAAGGCAATCAGCGCTGTCTGGCGCATATAGGTTGATTTACCGCCCATATTGGGGCCGGTGACCATTAACATGCGCCTTTTGCTATTGAGGCTGAGTGGGTTAGCAATAAAGGGCTCACTTAATACCTGCTCCACTACAGGGTGACGGCCTTGCGTTAACTCAAGGCCCGGCTCGTTGCGCAGTTGTGGCCGGCAATAGTGGAGGCTGCTGGCACGCTCGGCAAAAGTAC
Source organism: Arsukibacterium sp. (assembly GCF_036735525.1). Classification (NCBI taxonomy): domain Bacteria; kingdom Pseudomonadati; phylum Pseudomonadota; class Gammaproteobacteria; order Chromatiales; family Chromatiaceae; genus Arsukibacterium; species Arsukibacterium sp. Next base: position 12,055 of record NZ_DAINOE010000086.1, read on the forward strand.
AGAGCACATCCAGCTCGGCCAGCGCCTGGGCCAGTTGCTGCAACTGGCTTAAATAAGGGCTGGTCAGTTCAAATAACTGTTCGTATAACTGCTTTTCCAGTGCCAACGCCTGGCTCTGGCTGCCCAGTACCTTATCCTCGTACTCTTTTAGCTCGGGAATAATATAGCGCTCGTTGTTTTTCAGGGTCTGGCGCCGTACATAGTCCGGCGGTACCTTGGTATCGGCGCTGCGGCCTGTTTCAATGTAATAGCCGTGCACCCGGTTAAAACCGACTTTTAATGAGGCAATGCCGGTACGTTCGCGCTCGCGCAGCTCCAGCTGCTGTAAATAGTCGGTGGCGCCGGTCGCCAGTGCCCGCCAGTGGTCTAAATCGTTGTTGTAGCCATCAGCAATGACTCCGCCGTCGCGGATTAATACCGGTGGCGCCTCTACTATGGCGGCGGTTAACAGCTGATGCAGCTCAGGCAAGGGTTGGCTGTCGCGGGCAATGCGTTGTAACAAGGCGCTGTTGGCAAAGCTCAGGTCCTGCTGTAATGCCGGTAACTGGGCCAGAGCCTGACGCAGCCTGGCAAAATCGCGAGGCCTGGCGCTGCGCAGCGCTAAGCGGGCAATCACCCGTTCAATATCGCCGATATTTTTTAGCGCAGGTTGCAGGCTGTCAACGTCATCGGTCAACTCCTGCACTGTATCCAGCCGGGCATTCACCTGCGTCTGATTGCGCAGCGGCGCATGGATCCAACGTTTTAGCAGGCGCGAACCCATGGCTGTCTGATTGCGATCCAGCACCGCCGCCAGCGTATTGTCGACGCCACCGCTGAGGTTTTGCGTCAGCTCTAAATTGCGCCGGGTGGCGGCATCCAGCACGATATAATCTTCAGCACGCTCCAGCGCAATCGCCCTGATATGTGGCAGACTGGCCCGCTGCGTATCTTTCACATATTGCATCAGGCAGCCAGCCGCCATTAGCGCTACCGGTGCCTCCTCGACGCCAAAGCTGAGTAAATCTTTAGTGCCGAATTGCTGGCACAGCAGCCGTTTAGCACTAGCCAGTTCAAATT
>NZ_DAINOE010000087.1:0-12868 GCF_036735525.1 Arsukibacterium sp.
ATATAGTGCGTGGTTTCCGTGCCACTGCTGTTGCTTAGTACCTTTTTTAGCGCTGTAAATCCGCGCCATAACTAAAGGTACTTGTGCTGCCACTGCGGTTTACCGTTAACGGCAGATTAAAGGCATTATAGGTTAGCGTTTTGCCATCACCCTGCAGCATATTGCCGTTGTTGTCGTAACTGTAGCTGGTGCTGCCGCCGATAGCACGCGTGATACTACGTACCGCATTGGGCCCGGCATTGCCGCCAGCGTTGCGGCTGCTGTTACCGTAGTTAAGTACACTGGCATAGTCGCTCTTTTGCGTCAGATTACCTATCGCATTGTACTAATAGTAAATGGGTGGCTCGCTGTAAGTAATGCCATTAAAGGCTGTCGTACCGCATTTCCTGCCAGTAATTGACGCCATCAATCTGGCTTTGCTCGACTTAAAGTCATCCCAAGTTGTCAATTGGTAGTAATCCTGAAGTTGTGATAATGGCAGGAAGGGCTGATTTCAGCCCTCTTTATCCGTTTAGAGTTTCCAGATTACACGTCTATTCTCAGCAAATGCTCCCTTATTCACGCTGGCAAACCAGTCTGGCTCAACGTCAAAAAACTTGCCTAGCTCATTGCCAATGAAAGAATCGAATCCATCCATACCCTCCCATACCTCAATAGAGCAGTCGTTCTCATCCAAAAAACACAGAAAAACAGGATCGTAAGTAACAAGGTCTTTTTTGTAGGTGGTTACGCAAACAACCTGATCCAGCTTGAGCTTGGCTATCTCTCGGTTATTCTTGCTAACAATAAGGTTATTGTGTTCACAGGCCACTGACCATGTGTCCTCACCCTTATTATTGACCCTGTGTACTAAGTCATTCCACCAATTCAAGATGCACTTTTTAAATTGCTTCATAATGCCGCCCTAGTTTGAGGTGCTAACCTCACAACGGCCCCAAACGAAATTGTGTATAGCCTCTCCAAGCCTTTCGCCACCTGCACCACTAAATGCTACCCAACGCTTTCATTCAATTACTTAAAAATTAAATAAAAGGCTTGCGGCAGCAGCAATAATAAAAAAACCCGGTATAAACCGGGTTATTTTTCAGAAACTGGCCAACAGTAGCTGTCTGTTTAACAGCAACTGACGCTAAGAGAAAACTAGTCCAGCGCGCTAAGCAGGGTTTTATCTAAGCCATCTTCTGTCAGAATTTTTACGATGGCCTGACAATGCTCTAAGGAGAACTCACCTTCTTCTATCTGGGTATTGAGCATGGCACGGCGGCGTTTTACTACATCATCAACCAGTTTGCTGTTGCCCAGTTTTTGGTGCAGTTTGTCGAGCCAAGGGTAGAGTTCTTTTTCAGCAGTATAAGCCGCCTGACGCACCGCCGGGTGAAAATCCTGGCAGGCATTAATGTTTAGCAAGTAAAAATTAAGATATCCGGCGACGGTAACCAGTTTATAGTCCTGGCTGTTAGCCTGTACCGGACCTGCTACTAATAGAGCCGCTACGGCGACACCTAACCATTTTTTCATGTTAATCCCTGCCATACTTATTACATTAAGTTCAATCTAAACAGAAATCGGTGCTTTTGCAATCACAGCTCAGAAAAATTGCCAATATTGTCCCTAATAACGCTCAATTATTAAGTTAAAGCCTGCAGAAAGGCCTTTTCTAGCCTAATTGCGGTTAACATCTTGCGATATATCAAAACTTTACTCTAAAAAGTCTTGGGTTTGTACCAGGTTTTACCCTAGACTTTATTCAGTACGTTTTCACACTAACTAACGGAGGCTCAGTGCTGCAGCAATTTCTACATCAACTGCTTCATGCATTAAAAAACTTGCTGCCTATAGTGTTGGTTGTGTTGTTTTTCCAATTATTGATATTTCAAAGCCTGCCGTCAGATCCGCTGAGTATCACTATAGGTTTGTTTATTGTTGCTATTGGTATAGCGCTGTTTTTGCTGGGCCTGGAGCTGAGCATTTTTCCGGTCGGAAAAAACCTCGCTAACCAGTTTGCCCGCAAAGGCTCCTTGCCATTATTGATGACTTTTGGTTTTGCTATTGGCTTTGCCGCGGTGATTGCCGAACCGGCGTTAATTGCCGTGGCCGAGCAAGCCGAGCAGATCAGTGAAGGCCGGGTCAATGGCTTAACACTGCGCTTAATAGTGGCGCTGTCGGTTGGCGCGGTCATGGCTCTGGGCGTGCTACGCATTATTTTAGGCTGGCCTATTCATTGGCTGATGATTGGCGGCTACATCATTGTATTGCTGGTGACCTTTTTTGCGCCACCCGAGATTGTCGGTTTGGCCTATGATTCCGGCGGCGTGACTACTAATATCGTAACGGTACCATTAATTGCCGCCTTAGGCCTGGGCCTGGCCAGTTCGATTAAAGGCCGCAACCCATTAACCGACGGTTTTGGCTTAGTTGCCCTAGCCGTCATGGTACCGATGATCAGTGTGCAAGTGTACGGTATTTGGGTGTATAACTTTAGTACTGCCACTGCGGTAGTTGAGCAAGCGGTCGCGGCCAGTCAGTTGCATTGGCTGCTCAAAGCCCTGTTGGATTTAGCCACTATGGTAAAAGATATTTTACCGATGATATTGGTGGTGCTGGTATTCCAATACCTGATTTTACGCCGGCCACTGGCCAACCCGGTAAAGGTGATTGCCGGCTTTGTAATGGTATTGCTGGGGCTGTACGCTTTTGTACTGGGCTTAAAACTGGGCTTATTTCCAGTCGGTAGCCTGATGGCCGAGCAACTGATAGCGAAAGGCTTTAACAGCCTGATTTTACTGTTTGCCTTTATGATTGGTTTTGCTACTACCATGGCAGAGCCAGCACTCATTGCGATTGGCCATCAGGCTGAAGAAGCCGCCCGCGGCAAACTCAAAGGCTCGGCGATTAGACTGATTGTCGCCTTTGGTGTGGCCATAGGCATTACCATTGGCGTATACCGGATCATCAGTGGTGATTCTATTCATTACTATATTATCGCTGGCTACACCCTGGTGGTGATACTCACTGCCCTGTCGCCAAAATATATCATTGCGCTGGCCTTTGATTTAGGTGGTGTTACTACCTCAGAAGTCACAGTGCCACTGGTCACCGCTTTAGGCATAGGGCTGGCCAGCTCTATTGAGGGTCGAAATGTGTTAATAGATGGCTTTGGCTTAATTGCCTTTGCCTCTATATTTCCGATTATTACCGTGATGATCTACGCCATAGTGGTCGAGCGGTTAAGTCAAGTCAGGAGTGAAGCAACATGAAATTTTCAGCCATAGTGGTTATAGCACCAGATGATCTGGAAGAAGAAGCCATTGAGCAGGCAAAGCAGGCTGGCGCTACCGGCATCACCATTTTATCGGGCAGAGGTATTGGCGGTGAAAGCAAAAAGACTTTTTTTGGTATGACCTTTGAGGGCAGCCAATCAGTATTATTAATGGTGGTCGCTAAACACTTATCACTGCCCATACTGAAAAAAATGCAACATTTGTTAGTACATGAAGAGAAATCCCGCGGTATTGCCTTTACGGTGTCGATTGATCATCTCACCGGCATTGATATGAAGCAAATTATGAAATTTGAACAGCATTTGCGCGAGCAGCAAGTTTAGGAGCAACAAGATGGCCGTAAAACTGGTTAAAGATTTAATGGTGCCACAAGTGGTGACTATCTCCCCTTTTAGCAGCATACGTGAAGCCTTAAGCCTGATGAAAAAGCACAACATTAAGTGTCTGGTGGTTGACCGGCAATCCGCCCATGATGCTTATGGGCTCATTACTTACACTAATGTGCTAAAAACCATCATCGCCGAAGATGGCGATATAGATTTAATCAACGTTTATGATGTCTGTGTTAAGCCAGCCATAGCAGTAAGCCAGGAGCTGGCCGTAAAACATGCCGCCGACTTAATGAGCCAGCACAAATTAAAGCGGGTACTGGTTACCAGTAATAACCAATTAACCGGGCTGTTAACCATGGACGACATGATTAGCGATATTTTGCAGCTGATTGACTAGCCATGCTCTAGCCTGCATCGCAGGCTAGCGGCTGAACAATAACTGTAATTGGTTGCGATTCGCTTCTTTATCCAGGCTGTCAAATGGCAGGATAATATCCTGCTTGCCATTGCCATTTAAGTCCATCACCCTGACTCTGCTGCTGTCGCGCGGTAAATCCAGATTTACCTGCTCGCTGCGCCGGCTGAATAAACGGCTGCTATCTGGTTCATAAAACCTGAGCTGGCTGCCACCCTCGCCCACGACCAAGGTTTTTTTGCCGTCGTTGTTTAAATCGGCCAGTTCAAATAACGGCATATCAAAGCGTAAATTGGAAATACTCACATCTATGGTCGCACGTTGCCTGAAATCGGCTTTGACCGGATAGCTTCTATTGGCATCCAGCAGGTAAAAATCAATATCCAGATTGGCACTGCCGCGCACTAAAACGCGGATAATGGTACTAAGCCCAATATTGGTGGTGGGAATATAAAAATCTTTACGGCCATCACCATTAAAATCAGCTATAACCACTTCGGTGGGTACCGAGTCGACATTAATACGGGTATCTGCTGTAGTACTAAACTGCAGCCCCTGTTCGCTCATTTGTCCAAAAAAAATTTCAAAACTGCTGCTTCTATCCAGTGCATCCGCAATGTTTTCACGGCTTAACACCAGATCAGGAATGCCATCGCCGTCTAAATCGGTAATGTCATTTAAGCTCACTATGCTTTGGCCACTGTAACTGCGACCAGCATCTGAACGCTGATCGGCCTGGCGCTCGGTAGATAATAATACCGGCCAGTCCGGGTAATAAGGGCTGGTGGCAAAATCGCCATTGCTCTGCTGCAAAAATACGCTAAAACGGCCATCTTCGACAAAGAGCAAGTCGGTTAAGCCATTGCCGTTAACATCCAACTGAAAAAAACGCCGGGCACTGTAATCGGCACGGTTATTGTTCCAAGCTTGAATACGTGCCGACACCGGCAAGGCAAAATGATTAAAACTGCCATCCGGCTGTTGCCGGTATAAATGGAAATGACTAAAGTCCGGCAGTAAAAAATCAGATAAACCTGAGCCTAAATCCACGCTAAAATCACGGCTACGTAAGCGCGCTTCATCCACCACCCGAAACATCGACTCAGTGGCCAGCAGCAGCTCATTGCTATGCTGGCTGCTGTCATAACGATAAATACCGCTACTGCCCAGAAACACCAGCTGTTGTTTGTCATGTTGCGCCAGGCGTGCAGTAGTAAAATACTGGGCGTCTTCAGGTATAACTAATAGCTTGCTGGAGTAATCGGCTAAATCGACCTTTGTCAGCCAGCGCTCAAACTGGTTAAAACCAGACACCAACAGGCTATTGGAGTTATTCAGCTGCACTATATTTCCATTAGCCGGATGCTGCAGCGGCACCGTCACTTTATCAAACTCCATGGCATTGACTGATGACGCCAGTCCTAATAAAAACAGACAACAAGTGGTTGTAATAAGCCCTTTTAGTGTCATATCAATCCTTTAAGTCGGGTTTTATTCCCGATCATTAACGTTTTTCTAGCATAACAGCTATTAATCGCTATGACAGCAGCTGTTGCAGAAGGTTCTATGGTAATAACCGGCTTAGCAGATCACTTAATTGCAATTTGTTTTAATGTTGAAAATAGCTTGAGCTTTGCAGCATAGACAAGCGGTTTTTATTGCATTACAAACTGTCTGAATACTTTACAAAATTTAAAAAAAATGGCAGCAAATCACGCTATAGCATTGCTTTAAAAAGAAAATAAAACATGGATCATTTATTGCTTAACTGAGTTCAGTTTAATTTATAACGCTAAGGACGCCATTAAAATGAACAAATTGATATTTTCTGTTTTCCTGTTATTTCTATCAGTGCAAGCTAATGCTGCGCTTATTCTGATTACGGAGTTTGGAAACACAGGCACCTCTGAAATGGCCGCCAATCTTACCAATGCAGGCCATACTGTTTCAGTGGTTGATGTCAGAACGTCAGGAACATTAGCTGCAACCTTATCCAGCAATAGTTTTGATCAGGTATTTCTGTGGGATTTGACAAATACCTTGTATCTGAATGCTGCAGATATCAATGCACTTGCAGGTTTTTGGGATAACCGGGGATTAGTTGTGGATACCCGTTCCTATGGTTATTATTTTCAACCAAATCAAGCTTCTGAAGTGGCATTGTTACAAAATGTCGCGACGAATTTACAAGCCGCTGGCGGCGGTGTTTGGGTTGGAACGGATCACTCACCTGATTGGACCCGAAATGCTAATCCGTTTCTTAGTGCAATCGGTGTTAATCCGGTAACGGGGAGTTTTGGTAATCCTGTTAACTTTGCTGACCCAACATCAGTATTACTGTCAGGCGTGACACCAACTGAATTATGGGGTGGTGGAGAAACGGTTGGACAAGCCCCAATTGGCATTCAACCTAATGGGATTGAAATGTTTATCCATTTTGGTCATATCAGAACGGATGGAAGCATTTTGCCATATATATCAGCAAGTTTTCCACTAACTGGTGTACCTGATCCTGATCCGCAACCTGTTCCGGAGCCGGCATCACTATTAATGTTCGGATTAGGTTTAACCGGATTAGTCGCTATTCGTCGGCGCAAAAATTTAACCCGTTAATCTTGCTCAAACAACAACAAGGGGCGCCATTTATGTAATGGCGCCCCTTAGTATTTTAAATGCCTAACTAACGCTTAGCGCCTATAGCCACTCTGCTTAACGCGCATTAGTACTTTCAAAAATTTTATCGGCTGATGCGGCAACAAAACCGCTGTACAGCATGCCGTTGCTTAACGGGTAACGGCGGGCGAATTCGTAAAAACAACTGGGGATGGTAGCTACAGTGTCGCTAAACTGTACCGGGTGTAAGTCGGCCAGAGTAGATGACTGCTCTAAGTACACCTCTGGCGTGCCTTTAATTTCACCCCCTGAGGTATTCAGTAAAAAGCCAGCTTGTTTAAGCTCGGTATTTACCTGCTCTAAGCTATTAAAACTGCTCAGCTCGTTTACGCTTACGGTAAAGTGGTTGGCGCGATAACCCCAGGCCGCAACCCAAGCCGCGTATTCGCTTTCGGCTAACAGCTGTTCATAGGTAGCCTGACTGATTTGCCAGTGCGTGCCACTGTATAAAAAGTTATCCGCCGTTACTGCTTCTGCCGGGATTTGCGCAACCAACTCAGTGATGGTGTCGCGTAAAAAAGCCGAGCATTGTTCCAGCAACAGCTCAGAAATAAAGACTTTAGGCTGGTTGCGATCCGGGTGTTCAAAATGCTTGGCATACAACTTTTTCGCTTCAAAGTGGTATTCACCACACTCTTCATAGCCCAGCGCTAAAAAATGCGCGGCCAGTTTATCCAGGCTGACTTTTTCCAGGTTAAAGGTACGCAGGGCAATATGGTCATTAATAACGTCATCTTGTTGCGATGAGCCCAACAACTGGTGCACTTTTTTGGCCGACGGCGTTACCGCTACATAGTCTTGCCATAAATTGGCGAACAGGGCATTTACATCAGTGTGCATATCAACTCCGTTTAAGCTGTGTTCAATAGTAAAAATAATCAGATAGTTAAAAAACGCTATTTTACCGCAAATCTGTGGCCTTAGGCCTGATCCAGATTAATAAACCTGGCCAAATCACCTTGCTGCAACTGCAGGGCATCGGCAAATTCTGCCGATAAACACAGCTCACCGCTTTGCTCATCAAAATAGGCCGCTTTACTAAAGCTGGCCCGAAAACCTTTAACCTGGGTATTGGCTACCGCCAAGGTATGCTCGCCTTGTACCGGGCCAATAGTCACCGGCACTTTTTTACTGGCAGCAACCGATTTAATCTGGCTTAACTGGGCTTCTACTGTCGGCCCGGCATCAAATAAATCGATATAACCGCGGTGGCTAAAGCCTTCTTTTTCCAGCATACGCAGCGCTGGCTTAGTATTTTCATGTACCTGACCAATCACCTGCTGCGCGGCTTCTGGTAACAGGCCGACATAGATCGGGTGGCGTGGCATCAGCTCGGCGATAAAGGCCTTTTTCCCCACGCCAATCAGCTGATCGGCCTTGGGGAAATCAATCGTTAAAAACAATTTTTGTAACCAGTTCCAAAATGGTGGCTGGCCGTCTTTGTCGGCCGCACCACGCATTTCGGCAATCACTTTACTGGCAAAGCGCTGTGGGTGCTCGGCCATAAATAAAAACCTTACCTTCGACAAAAAGCGTCCGGCATGATTACGGCGATAACTTTCGCGCAAAAATAAGGTACAAATTTCTGAAGCACCGGTGTAATCGTTACACAAGGTCAGCGTTTTTAGCTGGTTCATTACGTTCAGCTCAGCGCTGTGATGGATCACGGTATTTTGCTGAAAATGATACAGCGGCGTTTGCAAGCCAACCGCGGCTTCTATACCCGTAGTGCCGACAATTTCGCCTGTGCTGTTATCTTCCAGCACAAACAAATACCCCTGATCACCAGGCGTGCTCACCTCGGCGCTAAAGCTTTGCTCGGCATGCTTAATTTTTTGCGTTAAGCGCGCATCGTGCACTGGCAAGGAGGTAAAGCCATGGCCAGACTCGATGGCAATTTGCTTTAGCGAAGCAAAATCGGCAGTGCTAATGGGCCTGATAACCAACATAATTTAAGCCTGCTTTGCCAAAGCGGCACTTGACGTAGCCGCTACCTGGGCAATGGCCTGCTCAAAGCGCGCCATGCCTTCCATAATATCTGTATCGGGTATCACCAGTGAAGGGGCAAAACGCACCACATTCATACCGGCTACCAGCGTCATAACGCCATGCTCAGCACTTGCCAGCATGATATCGCGCGCTTTACCGGCATAATCGGCATTTAACACCGCACCAATCAGTAAACCCATGCCACGCACTTCGCTAAACACGTGATATTTTGCATTAATACGCTGCAATTCCTGCTTAAATAGCTCAGCTTTATGGCTGACACCCGCCAGTACCGCCGGGGTATTTACCGTATTAAGCGCCGCCAGGGCTACCGCACAAGCCAGCGGGTTGCCACCATAAGTAGAGCCATGAGTGCCCACCACTAAATGCTTAGCAATGGCAGTAGTGGTTAACATAGCGCCAATAGGGAAACCGCCTCCCAGGGCTTTGGCGGTGGTTAAGATATCCGGGGTCACGCCATAAGCCATATACGCATAAAGCTCGCCGGTACGACCGACGCCGGTTTGTACTTCATCAAAAATCAATAGGGCATTGTTAGCGTCACACAGCTCGCGTACACCTTTAATAAACTCCGCCGTAGCCGGCAGTACACCGCCCTCACCCTGCATCGGTTCAACCATCACCGCACAGGTATTGGCATTTATTAAGGCTTTTAGGCTATCCAGGTTGTTAAATTCTGCATGCTCTATGCCTTCGGGTTTAGGGCCAAAACCATCAGAATAGGCCGGCTGGCCGCCCACCGTAACGGTAAAGAAAGTACGGCCATGAAAGCCTTGTTTAAAGGCAATAATTTGATCTTTATGTTCGCCATATTTATCTTTAGCATAACGGCGCGCCAGCTTTAATGCCGCTTCGTTTGCTTCAGCACCGGAGTTACAAAAGTAGACTTTTTCAGCAAAGGTGCTGTCGACCAACGCTTTGGCCAGCAACAATGCCGGTTCATTGGTAAGCACATTAGACAAATGCCACAGCTTATCGGCTTGCTCTTTTAAGGCATTCACTAACGCCGGATGACAATGGCCCAGACAATTAACAGCAATACCACCGGCAAAATCGATATATTCTTTACCGGCCTGATCCCACAAGCGTGAGCCTTCACCTTTAACCGGAATAAGTTGCGCTGGTGCGTAGTTAGGGACCATCACGTCATCAAACACACTTCTGTTTACTTGCATATACACCTCTGCTTTGGCTGATCTGGCCCCGTTTAATCAGTTAGTGTTAGTGGGAGCCCATTAATATCTATATTATATTGGCTAGCTTAGGCAATGTGCAGTATCATTATTGGCAATTTAATAGACAAATACGTCATTTTGACGGAGTGGTTTAGCAAAATGTCTGCAAACAACATAACCAAAGAAGATGAAAAGCTATTAGCGGTGCTGCAACATAACGCCCGGGCCAGTATTTCCGATTTAGCCCGGCAACTCAGTGTGTCGCGCTCAACCGTACAAACCCGGCTGCAAAAGCTGGAATTAGGCGGTGTGATTAAAGGCTATACGCTAGAGTATGGCGATGCCTATTTAGCGACACTGGTAGCTGCTCATGTCAGTATTAAAGTGCGCCAGAAACTGACCGCACGCACCAATATAGAATTAAAGCAGATCCCTCAAGTTGCCGCGCTTTATGCAATAAGCGGCGAATACGACTTAATTGCCATAGTTCAGGCGCAAAATACCGAGCAGCTTAGCCATATACTGGATGACATAGGTAACTTAGAAGGGGTGGAGCGCACCACGTCTTCGGTTATATTGGAAACGAAATTTAAGCGCTAAGGACACCCGAATGCCAAATCATCAATCTCAGGTCAGTTTATTTACCGCTTTTAAATACTGGCTGAAGCTGGGTTTTATCAGCTTTGGCGGGCCTGCCGGTCAGCTGGGGATGATGCATCAGGAGCTGGTAGAAAAGCGGCGCTGGATTTCAGAGCAGCGTTTTTTACATGCGCTGAATTACACCATGCTGCTACCCGGACCAGAAGCGCAGCAATTAGCAACCTATATTGGTTGGCTATTGCATGGTAAACGCGGTGCCTTAATCGCCGGGTTACTGTTTATTTTACCGTCGTTTTTTATTTTGTCTTTACTGGCCTGGCTGTATCTGGCGCATGGTGATGTGCCGGTATTACAAGGCGTGCTCTATGGCATTAAACCGGCCGTGACAGCCATAGTGCTGTTTGCCGCCTGGCGCCTGGCGAAAAAAACCTTGCATACCTCCAGTTTAAAAGCCCTGGCCTTATTGGCGCTAATTGGCATAGCCGGTTTTAATCTGCCGTTTCCGCTTATTGTCTTTAGCGCAGCCTTAGTGGGCCTGCTGCTGATGAAATGGTTTCCGGCACAGCTTAAAGTGCCGTCAGCCCATCACAGTGCAACACAGGGCAGCGAGCAAACCGCGGCGGTAATCAACAACGACAGCGCAGTGAGTACATCACAACGCTTTAGCTGGCGTAAGCTGGTAAGCGCCATACTGATGGGTGTCGGCATTTGGTGTCTGGCCATTGGCCTGTTAAGCGTCATCTATGGCTGGCACAGCACCCAAACCCAACTGGCCTGGTTTTTCACCAAGGCGGCACTGTTAACCTTTGGTGGTGCCTACGCGGTATTACCCTATGTCTATCAGGCCGCCGTGGAGCAATATCAGTGGCTGACGGCATTGCAAATGATAGATGGCCTGGCCCTGGGTGAAAGTACTCCCGGCCCCCTGATTATGGTAGTGACCTTTGTCGGCTTTGTTGCCGGTTGGAGCCAACAGCTGTTTGGCGCAGATCAGCTGCTACTCGCCGGAGTAATGGCAGGCGCCATTGTCACCTTTTTCACTTTTTTGCCGTCTTTCTTATTTATTATTGCCGGTGCGCCGCTGGTAGAAGCCAGCCGCAAGCAGGCATTTTTTACCGGCCCGCTTACCGCCATTACCGCGGCTGTGGTGGGGGTTATTGTCAATCTGGCGCTGTTTTTTGGCTATTATGTGCTATGGCCGCAGGGCTTCAGTGCGCCGTTTGATGTTATTGCCCTGGCACTGGGCCTGTTGGCCGGCTTGGCGCTGTTTAAATACAACCAAAGCATTATGCGGGTATTAGCGTTAGCAGCGCTGGCGGGCATAGCGATTAACTTCAGCGGCCTTATCGCCTGATATGCCCTAATTTGCCAAGAAACTGCCAGGATTTTACCAAGCTTAAGCCCTGGCAGTATCACCGCTTTTGGCCAGGCGGATAAAGTGTTCAATATTGGGGTTGTGTTGATCTAATTTGCGATACCCCACATGGATATGTTTCTGTATGCCCTTATCACCCAGCCGGATAAGTGTGATAGGTAAGCTTTTGGCATATTCCAGCGCCAGCCAGCGCGGCAGCGCCGCTACACCGCGGTTGGCCGCCACCATTTGCAACATAATAGCGGTATCTTCCAGCGTTTTATGCCGCTTGGGCATCACCTGCGCCGGCAGTAAACATTGCTGAAATATGTCCAACCTGGCTATATCCACCGGATAGGTTAACAAAGTCTGCTCGCTCAGCTGCTCAGGCTTAAGCTCGGTATACTGAGCCAGGGGACTGCTGTTTGCCACCACCAACACCAATTCATAATCAAACACCGGTTCAAAACAGATATGCTCTTTGACGATCGGATCTGGCGTTATCAGCACATCAATATCGTAATTAAACAATGCCGCCATGCCACCAAACTGAAATTTTTGTTTTACGTCAATATCAACGCCCGGCGAACGTGCCAAAAAGGGCTCGACCACGCCCAGCAGCCATTGATAGCAGGGGTGGCACTCCATACCGATGCGCAAACTGCCACGCTCATTGTTGGCATATTGTTTTAAGGTGTCGTCCAGCCGCTCCAGTTGCGGCAGGATACGGTTTGCTTGCTCTAACAGATACTGGCCGGCGTCGGTCAGGCGGATATTACGGCCGTCTTTTTGCCAAAGTGTTACACCACAATGCCGCTCCAGCTTTTTGATGGTGTGGCTTAGCGCCGATTGCGTTAAATGCAGGCTGGACGCCGCCGCGGTTAAGGAGCCGTTGCGGGCGATTTCCCGCAAAATGCTAAGGTGTATTTTTTCAATCATTGGCATTCCATGACTTATATTCATTCATGCATGAGAATATACCATTTTTAATCATATGTAATGCAAAGTATATTTTAGCCATCTGGATG